>JAJZFJ010000244.1 GCA_021805395.1 bacterium | reverse complement strand
AAACCTTGATTACCATAAATGGTACCTGCTCCCTGAATGGTTCCATTATTGGTTAGTGTTGATCCATCTCCAGATGAAGTATTAAAGATCGCTATTGCAGAACCCGCAGCCATTGATGTTGTACCGTTAAAGAAAGTGGCGCCCTCCACATAACTGAAAGCATTGGTCTGGGAGGCAAAATCAAGAGTGCCATTCACCGTAGCGTTTAGAAGCTTGTTAAGGGTATTGTTTGCAAAACTCAGACTACCTGTGTTTACATTCACTGTTCCCGAAACCATTGAGCCGTTCGCTAAAAGTACACCGCCACTAGCTGCATTCAGACTGTCACCATTGCCAGTCAAAGTTCCCTCAAGAAGTACTTCACTCCCACTCCCATTAGAGGTTATTGTTCCATTATCTGTTAATGCCCCACTTACAGATACCTGGCTACCTGCACCTTCTGCAGTAATATTTCCACTGTTTGTAATAGTCGAGTTCAAATTAAGCACACCACCATCAATTGCTTCAAGTGTTCGTGAATTGGTTACGCTTAAGGGATCGATAAGAAGAGTTTGTCCGTTCATGTTCGCCGAAATGGCGCCATTATTCACTAGACCCTGATCACCATTAACAGAACCTGCCCCCTGTATTGTGCCGTTATTTGTGAGAGAGGATTGACCGTTAGTGGAAGTAAGCTGAATTTCTATATCTGAACCAGGTGCCATTGATGTAGTACCGTTGAAGGATGTGGCTCCTGATACATCACTAAAAGCATTTGATTGAGTGGCAAAATCCAGGGATCCGTTCAATGTAGCATTGAGAAGGTTATTGCCAAAACTCCCAAAACTAAGGCTGCCAGATTTAACATTAATCGTTCCTGAGATTGTGGCAGCTTTAGCTAAGATCAATCCTCCATTGGATGCATACAGATTGTCACTATTACCGTTCAAAGATGCCTCGACTAGCACTTCACTCCCAAGACCAGTTGCTAAAATAGTTCCACTATCTGTTAACGCTCCTATAAGAGCAACCTGACTGCCATTTCCTGATGCCGAAATAGTGCCCGTATTGGTGCCAGTTCCGCCTAAGATAACCTGAGTACCGGCACCAATTGCTGATATGCTACCACTGTTTGTGAAATTGGAATTTATGTTCAACTCTCCACCATTTGTGGCTTCCATTATCCCAGAACTAGTTATGCTGGCAGGTTCAATCATAAGAGTTTGAGAATTGATATTCGCATTGATGGTGTTATTGTTCTCTAAACTTTGATTGCCGAAAATGATACCTGCTCCCTGAATGGCACCATTATTTGTGAGAGTGGATGCTCCATTTGATGCTGTGGTTTGAATTCCAATCGCACAATCGGGAGCCATGAAAGTCGTACCATTGAAGGTAGTTGTTCCTTCCACATAACTGGTGGCACTAAGTTGAGATACAAAATCTAGATTGCCAGTTATCGTGGCGTTTAGAAGGTCATTGTTGCTATTATCAGCAAAACTCAAACTACCTGTGTTTACATTAACAGATCCTGAAATTGTCGATCCATTCACCAAAAGTAAACCACCATTTTCAGCATTCAGATGATCGCCGTTGCCGGTTAAGGTACCTTCTAACTGTATTTCGCTTCCGCTCCCGTTAGCTGTAATGGCTCCACTATCTGTTAACGTTCCGTTAATATCAACTTTGCTGCCATTCCCTGATGCTGTAATCATCCCACTACTAGTGGTAGTTGAGTTCAAATTCAGCAACCCACCATCTGTTGCTTCTAGTATTCCAGAGTTTGTTATAGAAGATGGCTCAAGAAGAAGCGTTTGATTGTTGGTATCTGCATTAATGGTGTTATTGTTAACTAGACCCTGATTTCCTAAAATTGTACCTGCACCCTGAATAGTTCCGTTATTTGTGAGAACAGATACACCATTCGATGCAGTTGTCTGAATATTAATTATGGCTGGTGAAGCCAAGGATGTAGTTCCGTTAAAGTTAGTGATTCCCTCCACAAAACTCATTGCGAATAACTGTGAGGCAAAATCCAGCTTGGTTCCAGCTTCAAAGGTGTCATTAATGAGGGTATTACTTGCATTACTGTGAAATGTAATCAATTGTCCGCCAGTAGGAGCTAAAACATCTACACCTTGCAGTGTACCTCCTTCAATGTTCAATAATCCATTGACTTGAAGAGTGCTGTTTTTCTCACCACCAGTAAAACTTCCGCCTGTAAGATCCAACTCACCATTTGTAACAAAAGTGCCAAAAGTACCTCCATTTTCTACATCAATGGTTGCACCTGTTGAGTTGATCACATTATCTGTTCCATTAGGAGTGGATGGCGACCAGTTGGATGAATTGTCCCAATAGTTATTAGTTCCATTGCCAACCCATGTCACATTCCCTGCAAATGCAGATGTACTCAATACAACACCAGCCACACCTAACATTATTGTTAGATTAGGCGATAATTGGTGATGTAATCTGATAGGAGAGAGTGCATCTCGCTTGTTACTCAAATGTCTGCGACTAAACCTGATTCTTTGGTACCCCATAGTGATTTCGACGGTCGAATGAAATCAAATTCAGTCGACAAGCCGTTACCTCCTTTTATAGTTTGGTGTCTGAAATTTCCTAGAATCTATTGATCTTCTGTTACGTACTAATGTCAAATGAATTATATTACTTCTTCACTTGATCCATTATACGATGATATTATACTTAAATTTTGATATAAAATGAAGATTCACAATGTGAATCCATTAAATGATAAAATGAAAATAAGAAACATTGATATTTGTTAATTTATGATATTTACTAAATTCATATTATCAGAATTATAATTATATTATTAATCTATTACTGTTTATTATTGTAATTTTAAAATTAAAATACCCGCCTCTTCTCTCACTGGAGAAGTAGGCGGGAATTCAGGGTTCACGAAGAACAGAAGAGGTATCATTTTTAATCTAAACAAATGGATCTAAGGCAATATTGGAATATAGTATGCTTATTGATGTTTATGAGTTAAAGAGATATACAGCATGACTTAATCAATTAATGAATGGAATTTACATAATGTAATAATAAAATGCATATAAGTATAATTTTATTTTATCAAGCATTATTGTTCTATGATACATGAGGAATCAGTTTGCTTAATCACGAACTTCGTATGCCATATCGTGGCCGCATCCGGACGGCCACGATAAATCCAGAAGAGGATCTAGTAGTTAAAGACTAAATAGTAACATTCATATTGCCACTGATTCCCAAAATACCTACAAAGTTTTTCTCATTAACTAATGTCATTTGACCGGGCAGCCTTACCAATTGCCGTATCAAGAGGAGTTACCAGTGGGAATGTAGAAGCTATCAGTACTACATAACCATGAGGACAGTGAAATATGGCATCTCCATTTCGGTTTGGAATAGTAGGGTGTGGCGTGATAGCTCCCACGCATATCGGTGCGATTGGTCAAATTGAAGGAACCGAGGTGGTAGCTCTCGCCGACACCCTTATAGAGAAAGCACGTGCGCTGGGTACCAAGCATGGAATTGACTCCCTGTACTCCTCCTGCACAGAGCTTCTCCGGAATCCAGCAGTGGATGGGGTTAGTATCTGTACCCCTTCCGGTACGCATGCAGACTTAGCCATTGAAGCATTGAGAGCTGGCAAGCACGTCATTATCGAAAAGCCCATGGACATCTCCATGGAAGCCTGCGACAGACTCATCCGTGCCGCAGACGAGTGTAAAAAGGTGGTGGCAGTGATCAGTCAGCACAGGTTTGATGCCGGCACAATTGCTGCAAGGGATGCATTACACGAAGGCAAACCGGGCCGACTCGTGCTGGCAGATGCTTCTGTCAAGTGGTACAGAACCCAGGACTACTACGACTCTGGTGACTGGCGTGGTACATGGGCACTGGATGGCGGCGGTGCTCTCATGAATCAGGGTGTTCATACTGTTGACCTGCTGCAGTGGCTTGCGGGTAATGTGAAGAGCGTGTATGCTCTCACCCGCACCGCAGCACATGAGCGCATTGAGGTCGAAGATCTGGTAGTTGCCGCACTGGAATTTGAAAATGGCGCAATTGGCACAATCACTGCCTCCACAGCATGCTACCCCGGGCACGCTGTGCGATTGGACCTGTATGGAACCGAAGGCAGTATTGTAATTGAAGCCGATCGACTAAAATCAATGCACTTTAAATCTGGAGAAAAGATAGAAGGTGAAGCAGCAATTGAACATGCACTCAAAGTAGCACAGGGAGGCACATCCGCGGTGAAGGATGATACCACTGCTGCAGCAGCCACAGCATCCGATCCAGCCGCCGTTTGGGGTGATTCCCACAGGGCCCAGATTGAAGACTTCCTTAAAGCTGTTCATACAGGCTCGACTCCTGTTGTGGATGCCCGTGAAGGAAGGAAACCTGTTGCTGTGATCCTTGCAATCTATCGTTCCGCAAAAGAAGGTAGAAGGATTGATTTAAGCGAGATGTCTGAATAGGACGTATAAACGTAGCACAAATTTTGAACAGGAGCGAACATGCAAAGTCGCAACGGTAATTTTATACTTGAGCTGCAGAAAATAATCGGAACGGAAGGTGTACTAACAGATCCATCCTCTCTGAAGGCATACGACTGTGATGGCTATGCTCCTGTACGAAACCCTCCTATCGCAGTTGCACTGCCACGCAGCACAGAGCATGTGAGCGAAATAGTTAAGCTTTGCAATCGAATGCATATTCCATTCACTCCACGAGGAAGCGGTACAGGGTTGTCAGGAGGAGCTACAACCATGTGTGGAGGCATCCTGATATGTACCACGCGCCTTAACCAGATCCTGGAGATAGACTACGTTAACCGACGCCTGACAGCACAGGCTGGTGTTGTGAACACGTACCTCACCAAAGCGGTGAAAGCGAAGGGATTCCACTATGCTCCAGATCCCTCCAGTCAGGGTGCCTGCACAGTTGGAGGTAATGTAGCAGAGAATGCAGGCGGTCCTCATACACTTAAATATGGAGTAACAACGAACCATGTGACTGGCTTAACGATGGTGATGCCAGACGGTGAAATTGTGAAGCTTGGTGGCAAAGCCGAAAATCCCAATGGCTATGATCTTGTGGGTATCGTCGTAGGATCTGAAGGCACCATGGGCATCGTAACGGAAGTCATCGTTAGATTAACACCTATTCCGCAACAGGTACGTACACTACTTGCTATTTTTGAGCAGGTTGAGGATGCAACCCGAACCGTTTCAGATATCGTAGCTGCAGGCGTACTGCCTGCTGCATTGGAGATGATTGACACTTTTATAATCAAAGCATGTGAGGAAGCGTTTCACCTGGGTTTCCCAGATGATGCAGTAGCAGTATTGATAATAGAAGTTGATGGTCTGGAGGCAGGGTTGGATGCCGAAGCAGATCGTGCGAAAGAGATAGCGATGCTTAATGGAGCAAGAGAGGTACGGGTTGCCTCCTCAGAGAGAGAGCGTGCACTGTTATGGAAAGCTCGCAAACAGTCATTTGGAGCATTAGGCAGGCTCGGGTTGTCAATGGTAACCCACGATGGTGTAATCCCACGGACTAAACTTCCTGAAGTCTTGAAACAGGTGAAAGCTATCTCCGACAAGTATGGAATACTCTCTGGAAATGTGTTCCACGCCGGAGATGGAAACCTGCATCCGAACCTCATGTTCGATGTCAACAGCCCGTTGCAGGTAGAGAATGTTAGATTGGCTGGAGAGGAGATACTGCGGCTATGTGTAGAGGTAGGAGGCTCAATCTCTGGCGAGCACGGCATCGGTGTGGAGAAGCTGGATGCCATGGCAGTCCTCTTCAACCCTGATGACCTTGCACTGATGCAAAACTTGAAAGCTGTCTTTAATTCCAACGAGCTTTGTAATCCCGGAAAGATCTTTCCAGATGCACGTCGATGCTGGGAAACAGAACATGGCCCACATATCGCGCAGGCTGCCGGAAGAGGCGCCGCTGTGTGAGACTGTCCATGTCAACAGCTATTACCGGCCAGATTGCATCGCAACGGCCTCTCGATAGACCTCCACGGTCTGTTGCGCCATCTGCTGATAGCTTCTCTCCTTTGCAAATTTCAGGGCACGGTTCTCAAGAGCCTTTCTCGACTGGACATCCTTAAGCATTTCCTGAACCAGATGTGCCAGCTCCCTGGAATCACCTGAAGGAAACAGTAAAAGTGGCGGAGGCTGATGCGCAGCTATCTCTCTATTTGGCTCAATATCAGATGCAATGATAGCTTTTCCGTACCCAAGCAACTGAGAGAGTGAAGCAGACCCGGATCCTTTGATAAAGGGCGCAATCGCAACATCTGTTGCAGCCATTATTGTGGGAATATCTTCTGAAGGGATAAATCCAGTGATTCTAACACGGTTTTGTAACTGCATCTCTTCAATCATCTTTTTCAGTGTTTCCACGTACGGTGTCTGATCATCTGGATGCTGATCTCCAGCCAGAAGCAGAAAAACATCATCATCCAGCATCTGGATCATCTCTAATGCAGCATGATGGCCTTTGTTTCTTGCCAGAAATCCAAACAGTGTCACTACTTTCTTGCCAGCTAGATTCAACTGCCTTTTTGCAAAATCCACATCAGGCATATCAGCGGAAGGAGGAATGCCCATGGGAATGTGAATCACTCTGTCTGGCTTAGCTCCCATATCTAGTAACCGTTCCCTGTCTAGAGAAGTATGCACAATGAGGTGAGAGATTGCAGGGTGAAGAAAGTTATCTCTATTAGCATTTCGAATAACCGTTTCTACCGTACGCCCGCAGTTTTCAGGCGGCATAGCTATCTCATGAACCGTTACGACCAGAGGTTTTTTAGCACTCTTATAAAAAGTAGTCGCATGGTTCTTAAACCCTGCTACTCCTCCAAAAAAGAAGTATTGGTGCTGTACATGGGTAATATCCAGCATATCCAGATGAGTCATTCTTGCTTTAGCACGGTACGACCGATCCAGTGCTCTGTACTTTGCCAATGCCCTGATAGTGGATGGAACTACAGCATTTTTTGGTGGTTCTATGATTGAGACATGTGAAATTTGACTATTCTGCTGCAAAGCAGAAATAAGCAGCTGGCTGTAGTCTGAAATACCACAGCGTATCTTCATCGGTGTGAACATGACCACTCTCATGCCAGACGCAGCTGTATTCACCGTCGATCCATAATCTCAAGCGTCTCTTGTAGAGAACGAAGTCCTGTGGTGGCACCAACTCCACTCACGCAGCATGCACCAACTGCATTGGCCAACTGACCGCATCTATCAAGGGAATAACCCAAATTCAAACCAGCCAGGAAGCCCCCACTCCACGCATCACCTGCTCCTAAAGTATCTACGACATCTGTTTTAAAGCTTTCAACCCATATCTCGCCACCATCTTGTCTCCTTATCAAACACCCTCTCTCCCCCAGTTTAATGGCGACTGTTTTTGCTCCCATACTATGGAACAGTGCTGCCTGTCTGGAAGGATCCGGCTCCTGATTTGCCAGCATTTTCGCCTCCTCGTAGCTGGGCATAAAGTAATCCAGATATGGAAGTGCAGGTGCAAGTTTTTGCATCCAGTATCCACTAGGATCCCATGCTGTATCCAGGCTGGTTATCACACCCTCACTCTGCGCATTCTTCAACAGTTCCGCCATGGGCTCGCCGTCCATTCCGCTTAGCAGAAATGCGCTCGCAATATGCATAATATCACCGGAATGCATACTTTGTAGTGGAACATCTGCAATGTTGAGAAGACCGTTTGATCCTGGGCTGTGCAGAAGAGTTCTTTCGCCATCTGTATGCGTGATCACCAATGTTGCGGAGGTTGGTGCGGACGGATCTTCGATCAGCCCTCTGGTATCTATTCTCTCTTGCTGAAGAGCAGCTCGGATATATCCTCCAAATCCATCCGCTCCAATTCGCCCGACAATGGCAGTTTCCACTCCCAATTTTGCAGCAGCAATAGCTGCGTTTGCAGCATTGCCTCCAATATGAAGTGCAACTCCGTCAACAAATACAAGGTGTCCGGGTGGAGGGAGTGAATCAATTTTCCATCCGACTGCATCCGCTACCAGAACTCCCACACATGTTAAGCGCATTGGTAAATCCACTCCAATCAGTTTATATGCAAGCCAGGATCGCCTGTCTCAATATCAGGATATGGTGGCAGTATCCCATATTTGATAAGAAGATTCCTGGTAAACAGCACACTTGCTAAACCAAGATAGGCAGGCAAGAAAAGTACTCCAATCACAACAATTAACTTACCAATAACCACCAGAACAAAAGAAAATATCACCAGGTAGAGGGTTTGTAAGGGATTGCCAAGTGCAAGATATGCAGATCTTCGGATAGCAGCAAATGCACCTCTTCTTGCTTTTCTGTCTGGATCATCGAATATGCCCTGCTCCTGCATTACGAGTGAAGGCATCTGATAGGCAAACGTGAAACCGTATATGACGACGACATATACACAGATAACGAGGGCAATATGAGCAAATTTATCATGCCAGAGTGAGTAGAAATGTATGTTAGCTGCCAGAACTACTCCAATAATTCCATTAACAACACCTAATCTTACTGCTGGCCCATAATATTTTTGAAACCCTGCGAATACATCCGCTATTGTTCCACCTTCTCCCGAAGCAATCTTGATGACTGCATTACATATGCCAGCATATAGAGGCGGAATACTGAACATTGCACCTACAAGAATAATAGCAATCCGCAGTAAACTCGCTCCAGGAAGAACTTGGAGCAGTATCAGTAAAATGGCAAATTCGGCAAACATGGACAGGCTTGAAACTATCCACAAACCTATTCTATCCCAGGCAAGTTTGGCAAAGATACGGATCAGAGAATGTGATTTAACAGAGTGATCACTGCTGTTTTTCTTGTTATGTGATACCATCATATTTCTATTATAATGCATCTGGCAAAGTGACAACCACTAATGTCAGGATATTATGCTTCCTGATGCCACTTTGACAGCCAGGAAATCTGAAACAGATTCATCCGTGAATAATATAAAGCAGTTTATCCAATCAGATTTATTCTGGTATCAGGTAATCTTATCAAGCCGTACTAGAAATGGAGCGTTAAAAATGGAGATCAAAAATACGACCGATATCCTGAATGTTGATCGTTCAGTTCTGTCCGGATCGACTTTTCGGGACTGTGATCTAAACACAGCAAGTTTTGAAGATATTAATCTAAGTGGATCGACGTTTACAAACATAAATATGCTCAACACCACCTTCACTGATATCAATATGTCTGGGGTAATTATTACTGACTGTAGACTTTCTGGCATGAGTGTTTCCGATTGTGATCTCGATGGCATGAAGATAAACGGAATAGAAGTCACTGAGTTGATCAAAGCATACACATCGAAATGATGGCCAAGGTCCAAGATAGTTGATAGCAAAGTTGAAGCCACAATTCAGAATTAAAGCTCTCATATTAGACTTTGATGGTCTAATTTTAGACACCGAATACCCTGAATATCTCTCATGGTATGAAATATTCCAGGATTATGGGCTGGAGTTTTCAGCATCGGAATGGGCTGCATATATAGGACGCGGTGCAGAAGAAGCAATCTACACTCCGTACGACATGTTAGAGGAGCGTACAGGATTGTTGATTGACAGAACAGCAATACGAAACAGACGACGGTTTCGCTTTAACGAGTTGATGAGTGCCGAAGAAGTACTGCCAGGAGTTATAGACCTGATCAAAACCGCCAGGGAGCTGAATATGAAACTCGCTGTGGCATCCAGTTCAGATCAAAGCTGGGTAAAATCTCATCTGTCCAGTCTCAATCTTATCCAATATTTCGACGTAATCCGCTGCGGGAATGAAGTATTACATAGAAAACCCAATCCTGAACTCTATCTTTCAGTGTTGGATGCTTTGGCAATAGCTTGTCATGAAGCAGTGGCATTTGAAGATTCACCAAATGGAATTGCAGCTGCTGTTGCAGCAGGCATACTCTGTGTCGCGGTTCCAAACCGTCTGACCATTCACGGCAACATCAAAGCAGCAGATGTTGTTGTCGAATCGCTAAAAGATTTCTCACTGCGATCACTGCTATCGCACATCCCCAATCCCTCATAAATTCAAGCTTTTCATGTTCTACCAGCTCTTCTTATACTGATATAAGCATACTGATGAGGTAGTTAAAGTTATAATATGAAACGCAATCTACTATCCTATCGTCTGAATATCATTGATTTGATGTCACCTATTCCAAAAATATGGATGCAAACGTATATGTTATTATGGGGCGCAGCTAGATTCAACTCAGAACTATCTCTGTTCTTCTATTGTTTCATCGAGGATGGAAATTAACACTATGTGCAGTATTTATACTATAATGCTTAATGTAATAACTTTGAAATCACTAACTATTCAAGCCCAGGAGTGGTGAATAATGAAATGTTCCAGATGCAGCGCCGAAGTTCCGGCTCAATCCCGTTTCTGTCTGCGGTGTGGCAACCCAATTGGAGTAAGTCCGGCATCCAATCCAACCAGGGTATTCCAAAACAGTGTCAGTCCAGCTCCTGTCAAAAGATCCTCATATGGTAAGGTATTCGCAGCAACAGTAATCGTTCTATTACTCATAGGTTTTGGTGGATATGCAGCTTCCCACATGCTTCAGAAGCCTGTTCAAAGTGCCAACACCACAATGGTTCAGGCACCGGCTGCAAGTTCATCAAGTACACTGGTTCAGGCGCCTGCCGTTGCACAGGCAACACCTCAGATTCAACAGCCAGCTGCACAGGTAGCTCCGCCCGATAACTCCGCCATATCAGACTATCTTGCTTTTCTGAAACAGATTGAGCTGACAAAACAGCAGCTTATAGGAGAAGAAATGGGAGCTGCACTAAGTTCATATGGAAATATGGATGCCAATGAGATAAATGCTGCCAGCAGCACGGCCAAAGCAAAAACGTTCCTGCCAAAAGTGAACCAGGATAGCGGGCAAATAACCCAGCAGTGGCAGCAGCTCACAAATGAGTTTCAGCAGAGAACACCTCCCACTGCCTGTGATGCTCTCTATTCAGCTTATTATCAGCACCTTGCAGATTGTCAGGGTATGTTCCAGAAAGTTCATGATTCCATTGCTCAGGCTAGCACAGATCCCAGCGGAGCAATAAAAACACTATCTGGCATGCTGGGAGCAGCATCCATGTCTGCCGACTCATCAGCCAGTGCAGCCGATGCTCAACTAGCAGCTGTTTGCACAAAGTATAACATCACAAAAGATTTCACCATATCTACAGGTGCATCCGCTTCTGGCTTGCTGAATTAAATTAAAACTGTGGTTATCCTGTTCACACTCTCTCGGATAGAACTATTTTAACCGAGTGGTACTGAACACCTGACAGGCGTTTATATTGGAGGAGTAATGCGTAGACAAGGCACCCGGGCAAAGAGTGGGAGCGGTGGTACCAGCCGCAGTCAGGAACTGATAGCGGGCACGTCCGCAATTGTAGTAATTGCCTTACTGGCTATCTCTGGCTATTTTATACTTCACTCAGGCTCAAACATTAAACCAATTGTTTTATTAGTGGGTGCGGATGATACAGGGAGTGTCCATACACAGTTAAGGCAGCAGGTATTCGGAATCCTGGATCAAACCGTAGCTGAAGCTCTTCCTCACGGCTCACATGTCATCTTCTGGTCATACGATGTTAATTCTCATCAGTACAGTGATATTGTACCAAATCATGCGGAAGATTTATGGCCAACGGAAGATCTCATCATGAAACAGCATCCAACAACCTATGGCACCCATCCTGGAATTGTACTGAAAGATATGCTAGCCACAATCCAAACAAACACAACGCTTAACCGGCCAGTTGCAATTATGCTGTTAACGGATGGAGAGGATCAGGATCCTAAAGAGACAGTTACCGCACTTAAATCCATCAGTGCTGACCCTGATGTGAAAGCGGTTTGGTTTTGTGGAGCAACGTCACAGAACGGCTTCAGATCGATGCTTGAACGAAGATGGGCACCTATTTTGGGAAATCGATTAATTGTAACAGGACCAGATGATGCAGAGACAGGGTTAAATAAGTTTAGAATGCTCATTGCGAATTCAACGCAGGGAAACTAACGTGGAACAAGATACAGAAATTACAACAGACCACGCGGTGGTAAATGGAGTATCACCTCCAGTAAGAGAGAAACAGCAAACCGTGGATGCTCCAGTGAGGACCTCATTATTCTGGAATGGAAAACCAGAGAATGAGGTGATATGGCACATCCCACCGGTTCCCTCTGTAGACAGGCCAGAAGAAGATCCCAAGCGGAATGAGATGATGCTGGATAACTTTCTCAAGCTCATCCCTGACCAGCCTCAGAGAGCATGGCTGCTTAAGTGGCAGTATCTCACTCGAGCAGCTGCTGCTGCAAATGAGCACTTGGATGTAGAGAACGAAACTAAAAGACACCTTGCCAGATCACAGCAAATCTCTGAGCAGGAGACTGCAAGGCTGGATTTACACATTCAATCCCTGAGAAGCAGACTTAAAGACCAGCAAGCTAATATAAGCGATACCAGACAGGAACTGGCAGAATCCGCTGCAAAAGCCGGTATCTCATTAGATCTCTCATACACTCCCTCCACAAACCCGAATTCCACAACTTCAACTGCTTCATCTCCCGAGATCACCGCCCAATTAGTGGACGAAGCACTTGACGCGGAAGTACCCGAACTTCATGAACTTGCTGGACAGCATGGGGTTCAACCTCCTCGACAGGGTGACTTCATGAGCATGCTGATATCCTTCGTTATGCAGTTTGTGGCTCCATTCGTTTCAGGCTCTGTGCTTGCACTCTGCTTGGGCACCTTAATTGGTCTTATGAACATTGATACCATTCTAAGGGCAGATGGTCTAGCAAGAATTGCCGTAAGTGCTGCTCTGGGATTTGTGATCGTCTACCTTATGGGAGAGGTTGTCCACTACACTGTTGCTCTCTTTTCCCATAGTGGAACACGACCCGATGCCAGTTCCAATGATTCACAACCACCTCCACCTTCCATCCAGGGGGAGCAGACAGTAGCAATTGGATTTGCCGCAGTACTCTTTGTACTCGCTATAGCCGAAATCACAGCAGAAGGACTTGGGCTGCACATGCTTCACCAGCAGCAACTCATGAGATCACTGAGATTCAGTGCTCCTGGTGCTGTCCCTCCCACTCAGGCACCACTTTTCGTCTATCTGTTAATCGGTACACTTATCAGCTGCCCATACCTCCTTTACAAGGCTGTGCGGGCATGGAGAGATGGACAGACTACCCTATCGGAATCCTGGCTGCTTCATCGCCAAACCTTGTGGGCGGACACACGCAGAAGAGACCCTGAAGTTCAGCGAGCTATCCATCTGGCACATCGTGTGAAATACCTGCAGGACAGCATTCGTGAGATACAGGAGCAGATAGCACAGGCTCAATTAGAGAGAGCAGATGCTGCAAATGTCAAACTAACTGACGAACTTCATGCCAGAAGACAGGCATCACGCGCTGCAGTTGTCGGTGAGACATCGCGTATCCAGCAGCAACTGGAAGATATTGTTCAGGAGAACGAGCCATCCAGACAGAAATCCGCGGCTGCGAGTCCAGTTCCTCCTCAGTCTTTCACTAGAAGCATTCTCAGGAGAGACTGATAGTGAAGCAGTTTCGTGTTGTGTTCGCAGTTTTAGGTGCTGTTTCGTGCATTGTTGGAGCAGTTATAGCTGGTAAATTATTACAGATTCCACCTTTGTATCATGCTTTGCAAAAGGTACAGACCCGAGTGCTAATAAATCGCAACAGCCTTTCACAACGCGTTGCTGCTGCGGGGGGTCATTCAGGTTCTGTGGAAATTGCGCTCCTCTGGAATAACAAAAACGATCTTGATCTCTCATGCGTTGAACCCGATGGTTACCGAATCTGGTATGCAGATAAAACAACACCCTCCCCCTCAGGTGGAACGTTAGATATCGATGCGAATTCAAATGTATACGCTCTAATTACAACCCCTGTTGAACATATAGTTTGGCCGTACGGCAGAGCACCAGTTGGACCCTACCGAATATATGTAACTTATTTTGCACAACACGATACAGTTAAAGATACTCCCTATACAGTTCAGGTAATCGATCACGGCAAAGTATCCTCCTTCAATGGTGTAATGACATCACCTGGAGAAAGAATTAAAATCGACACTCTTCAGGTATCTAATCACCCTGGATTAACTCTTGCATGGTTGAAAGGGATGCTGACTGCTGTTTTGGCTGTGGCCATCTGGACTTCCTGTGTTGTATTCTTTCTTGCTGCTTCGCTGCTGGTTGGCCTGCAGATAGTGTTCAAGCTCATAGACCGTGCAGTTCTTCTCTCCTGGAAAAGACTTTTGTTACTGCTTATACTATCCACGTTTTTCGGATTTATTGCGGGAGGTGTTGGGCAGATATCATTCAGCGCAGTTATATTTCTGTTCAATTTTATGCGTAACTGGATGACGGGAACTGTACTTGACTATATACCGTTCTCTTTGATTGAACATATTGCAGGCTTTGTAACATTGGGGCTGGTTACTGGTATCTCACTATCATACTCAGTTCCCAAAATACCGAGGGTGTATGGGGTGCTTGCTGGATTCATAGGAGGCTTTATTGGTGCGGTAATCTATCTAAATCCGCCAGGATCGGGCACATATGAGGCAGGAAGAGTTGCGGCTGCGTGCATACTTGGAGGAGCTATCGGCATGACAATAACGCTCATCACTGATCTGGTCACAGAGTACGCAGCAGTTGTTCAGGAAGTCGGCACCACACTAGTACCTATGCACCTGCAAGCACTAAGAACGGGTGCTGCAGGCGCATTACGTGCAGACAAGAAGGATACTGAAAATGGAAGCTAGCCCTGCATCTGCTGCATTGCTGGCTCCTGTGCCAATGTTACAGTCACAGAAACGTTGTTTCCCCCTCTCCAAATAGACAGATTTACCTGCGAGTTAACCTTTCCCGTTACAATTGCGAGTTCAAGCACCTTACTGCTGGTTATTGCCTGATTGTTCACGCTAGTGATAATATCTCCAGGCTGAACCCCTGCCATCTGAGCTGGTCCACCAGGATCAACACCACCCACAATTACCCCGTCAACCGAGGAAGGAATGTTATACTCCTGTCGAATCTGACTATTTAGCGAGGTGAATGCAATTCCAAGCCAGGGATGCTGAACCTTGCCTGTGCTAATTAGCTCTTCGACTACCTTCTTCACTTCGTTAATCGGAATTGCATAACCAATCCCAACAAATCCACCATTTTCTGATTTCAGTGCTGTGTTAATTCCTATCAACCTGCCCTCGCTGTCTGCTAGAGCACCACCAGAATTGCCAGGATTAATAGCTGCATCCGTTTGAATATACGACGCCAGCTCACCTCCCACTCCCGGTGGCAGGCCAGAGTTATGAAGTGCACTCACAATTCCTGACGTCACAGTTGTCCCCACACGCAGAGGATCACCTACGGCGATTACCCACTGTCCTACCACCAGCTTGTCAGAGTCACCAAGTGTGGCTGGCGTCAAACCCGTAGCGTCCACCTTAACCACGGCTAAATCACTAACTGGATCGCTAGCAATCACTTTGCCTGGCAGTTTTTTTCCATTATATAATGTAACCATAATTCTGGTGGCACCATTTATAACATGGTTATTGGTTACTATAATCCCGTTTGACGTAAGGATCACTCCCGATCCTGTCCCCAGAGGAACAGTTACCTGAAGAGGCTGCTGAAAGTCGTTCCATTCAGTTTGCTGTGAGGCAGTGTCTATTGTGACTACCGATGGCTCTATCACTGCCGCTGCAGTTGCAAGTGCTCCAGGATTGCCAACCGGGCTGTCACTTGTCTTAAGTTGTAATGGCTGGTTGGAAGCAGGGGTGAATGCAGTGTTCGATGCAGCAACAGAGCTTAACTCCGAGCCAGAATCCTGCTTAACTAATCTATACGTAACAAGTGCTCCGGCAGCGAATGCGATTACAAAAAGTACTAGAATGATCATAATTTTGCGCATTTAATTCAACTCCATACGAAGACGATGTACTATGTAATTTACGCATCTATTATCTAAAGTAGTTTGCGAGTGTCTTTTATAGTATTATGCATCTCTATTCTTCATCATAAGTCAATCTAAACATAATCGCTGATGTTATTTAACGACAAAGAAGATGGATAAGAGGTAGAATCATCATACTAAATTAGACCATTGGAGTTAACATTGCATTACGATGTGGTTGTTGTTGGTGCAGGACCAAGCGGGAGTGTTGCAGCATGGAAACTAGCATGTAATGGTTTGAAAGTAGCATTGCTCGAGAAGCATAAGCTGCCAAGACATAAAACTTGTGGTGGCGGCATTCCTATGGTGGCAGCAGACATCCTGGAGTTTAATGAACTCAAGGACCTGGCACCTGAAGCATTTATCGAGTGTGATACACGGTATATGCGACACACTTTCAATTTTGAGACTCCCTTCCTCATGCCGATGAATGTGAGTGACAATACCAACCTGTCTTTATGGATGGTCCGCCGAGATATTTTCGATAATGCACTAGCAAAACGCGCTGAAGCAAGTGGTGCAGAGCTGCTGGATGAACATACAGTGAAACAGATAACCTGTCTGCCAGATGGAAGGGTTCAGGTGGAAGCTCATCATAATGGTGAGACGTGGGTTGCAACCTGTGACAAGCTGGTTGGTGCTGATGGGGTGAATGGTATTGTTGCAAGGCAGATTGGACTTAGAAAAGAGCGGTCTCTCGCTATTGCAATGGAAGCTGAAGTACCACACGACTGGAAAAGTGGTCATCCCGATTTAAGACCTGAGGTATTGCATCTCGAGTTTGGAGCTGTTCCAAAAGGCTATGCCTGGGTATTTCCGAAAAGTGATCATCTCAATGTTGGAGCGGGCTTTTTTAGCAGTAAGAAAAATGAGAAGGAAGAAAGAACTGGCACAAAGGAGTTTCTCCAAAATGTTATATGTAACTATCTCACATCTCTGAATGTTCCTTACAACCCCGATGAGCTAATCTATCATTCATATCCTCTTCCTCTCTGGCACGGACAGAATACAATGCAAAACAGAGAAGGTAATGTTTTCCTTTCTGGTGATGCTGCCGGACTTGTGAACCCGTTCTTTGGAGATGGAATACTGCATGCATTACGCAGCGGCAAAATTGTCGCCACATGCATACTTGAAAACAACACAGTAAACTACTCAAAAATCATCACAGATACTTTCGCCGATAACTTTAATGCTGCACTGAGACTTTCAAAAATCTTCTACCAATGGCCTTCATTCTGTTACAGGAATGGAGTAAACAGACCATCTGCGACTCAAACTGCAACCATGCTGCTCTGTGGTCAAACAGTTTTTCCTGATGTTACTGATCGGGTAACAAAGAGAATTCGTGAGGCCATGCGATTGGGTAGAAGGAAAAGTTCTGTAAATTAGTGATCAATCAAAAATCGGTCCTCATCTTTGGTGCCGGCAGTGTTGGAAGAGGTTTCCTGGGTGATCTCTGCACTGCCAGCGGATTTCTCTGCTGGTTTGTAGATACCGATGCAAATCTGGTTTCACAGCTTGAGATTGCAAGACAGTATACTTTGAAAATAGTGTGCGGTCAAAACTCAGAGCGGCAAATCTCACCTGTCAGGGCAATTCACGCCACTGAAACAGAAGGCATCTCTTCCATTATCGAAAATGCTGAGCTGATTTTTACTGCCGCCGGCGGATCTGCCCTTCAGCATCTTGCTGTTCCACTCGCAGCAGGGTTAAACAAACGCTTAATGGTGAATGCTCCACCAGTAAATATCCTCGTATGTGAAAATCTGCCTCATGCAGAGACAGCACTTAGAAATTATACACAGCAGCTGATTTCAAAAGAATATGCCGATAGCTTCTCTGCAAAAGCAGGGTTTGTTCGTACTGTTATTGGACGCATGACTCCGGTGGCATCGATCGGAGATCACACCACAGACAAGCTTACTATTTCAACCGAAGAGTATGCTGTACTTCCTGTAGATGCAGATGCATTAGTTGCACCGCTTCCTCGGATTTCAGGAATTCAGGCTGAACATAACTTCGATTCTATAATTGCCCAAAAACTATTCCTTCATAACTGCGCTCATGCAATGTTAGCCTACCTTGGTTCACTTGTACACATTGAAACAATCGCAGAAGTGGTACAGATTTCAGCTATCCGTGAAATAGTTGTCAATGCAATGAATGATGTGATAGCTGCATTAGCCGCCGAGTATGAGCTACAGAATGATAAGTTGATCGACTACCGGGATTCGCTTATGGACAGGTTTGCTTGTACCGCTCTGGGTGATACCTGCAAACGCGTTGGACGTGATCCTTTAAGGAAGCTCCAGGCAAACGACCGCCTGGTTGGAGCTGCACGGCTTGTAGAGAAGCATGCGATCTCTCCTGAAGCACTCTCAATTGGAATTGCAGCCGCTCTCCTCTATCAGGAGCATGGCGATGAAGCATCTCTTATGCTGCAAAATCAGATTAGAAATCATGGGATTGTTAAAGTGTTAAGGGACGTATGTGGCATTTCACAACATGAGCTTCTATGTAAGTTAGTTTTGGATTCGATGGACATGCTTTCGAATTTTGGACAGTAATCATAACTGTATTTTGTGCAATGTGACAAAAAATTCGGTGATTGTATCTATTTCATGTCATAATCTAAATCATAAATGCAGTATATGTGACAAACCATCTAAATAATGTGTTAGGAGTAGTGAATAATGTCCTGGATGCTGGAAGAGATACATCAACAGCCGGATGCTGTCAAACTTGCGATGGATGCCGAAATGGAAAGTGTTAACAGACTGTCCAAAGTAATGCATGACAGAGAAATTAACCACGTTCTGATTGCAGCGAGAGGGACTTCAGATCATGCAGCAACGTACGCCAAATACCTCATAGAAATAATATGTGGAGTGCCAGTAACTCTAGCTGCTCCTTCAGTTTTCACTATGTACAACTGTTCCATGAAGCTCAATCATACGCTAGCATTAGGCATCTCGCAATCGGGCCAGTCAGAAGATGTTGTACAAACATTAATATCTGCCCGTGCAGGAGGAGCAGTCACAGCATGTATAACAAATGAGCAAAATTCTCCAATCGCTCAGGCTTCAGATCATGTTCTGCTTTGCCATTCAGGTGTAGAAAAATCAGTCGCTGCCACTAAAACATACACATGTTCTCTAGCCCTGGTATCACTTCTAACCGGAATATTCTCGAATTGCACTGAGATATTAGATGAACTGAACACAATATCCGCTAAAATGCAAACGTGCCTCGAGATCGATTCCGAGGTAAGTAAACATGTTGAGAGATACAGGTATATGCAGGAATGTGCGGTATTAGCCAGAGGAATCAATTTATCGACTGCATTAGAAACTGCACTAAAAATTACTGAGACCAGTTATCTCGTCTCCAGGCCGTTCTCTGGTGCAGATTTTCTTCACGGCCCAATTGCAATGATAACAACCGGATTCCCTGTGATTGTTTTTGCACCAGTTGGTAAGGCATTCGAATCCATCTATGAACTATCTGAGACGCTCAATGCAAAAGGAGCAGAGCTAATCATTGTTTCCGAAAAAATGAACATACTCAGTCTGGCACAAAGCCCAATCAAGATTCCTGTAAATGTACACGAGTATGTTAGTCCATTAGTTTATATCTTATTTGGCCAGTTGTGGGCATGCCATCTGGCAATCAGCCGAGGGATGGATCCTGATCATCCACGGGGACTGAATAAGGTAACCAATACAAGATAGAGGTCTGTTAAAGTGATAGCGCGCTTTTGGGGCACAATTGAAGCGATAACTGAGGATCAAAACGACAGACAGATTGTGAAGGTGCTGTGTAATGAAACCATTCATACAGCAATCAACTACCCTGCTCTCACAGGAAGAGCCTCATCTGGCATGAATGCCCTCATAAATGTAACTGCCGTGAAATTAGGTTTGGGAACAGGTGGTTTCGATTTTGTGATGGCACTTCAAACTGTAGAGATTGAACAAAGTCTCACGGACGCTCACATCCTTAAATTGAGATACACTCCGTTACAGACTCCTGTCTTATCAGGTGAAGCTCAGGAGAGCATACATCACAATGCCCTGCTTGATGTGCACTCTCTCTCTGGCCTTCCTGTAGTATGCGCCGAGCTTCACAGTATGGTGCCACTCATCGCGTATGCAGCCCGCTCAGCATCACTTGCTCAAAGAACACCAGTAAATATTGTCTATATCATGACCGATGGTGCAGCACTGCCCGCCATGTTTAGTAACCTTATACCTCTTATGAAAACCGAAGGTATCGTTCAATCTGTTATCACCTGCGGACAGGCGTTTGGAGGGGATTACGAGGCAATCAATATCTACTCAGCCCTGCAAATGGCTAATCAGATCCTTAAGGCAGACATAGTTGTGGTTGCACAAGGTCCAGGTAATGCTGGAACGGCTACACCTCTAGGCTTTTCAGGCATCGACCAGGGTATAGCGCTCAATGCTGCATCTGCAATGGGTGGGGTACCAGTTGCTGCCCTAAGAATGAGCAGCGGTGATTCGCGCCAAAGGCACCTTGGAATAAGCCACCATAGTCTCACCGTGCTCAACAGTGTAGTATTGAAATCCGTAGTGGTACCAATTCCTTCTCTCTCCCGGGACGAATCAGAGTATGTGCAGTCAGCAATTCAACTGATTTCACCCCAGCACCATATTACTCATACTGATTTAGAGAGCCAGGATTATGATAAAATCATGTCACAGTTTCCTTTTGAAGTAACAACTATGGGAAGAGGGTCTAAACAGGATCCCCTCTTCTTTAAATCAGCAATTGCTGCAGGCTACACTGCTTTCAAACTAATGATGAAACAATTACATCATGATACTCCTTTATGAGATAATAGAAGGATAGTTTGCTCTAAATCTTTAATATCTACAGTGTCTGTTCGTATTAACCAAATGTAATAATCTGGAGGTGTTGATTGGATCCAACCCAAGTTGCTAACAAGGCTCAAGAAGTAGTTCATGCGGTTGAGACAGCTGTGGTTGGAAAAACTGATACCGTAAATCTTTGCGTCGCAGTACTTCTTGCCGGCGGTCATCTACTTATAGAAGATATTCCCGGAGTTGGAAAAACAACTCTTGCAAAAGCGATCTCGAAAGCTCTTGGTTTACAGTTCAAACGTATCCAGTTCACTCCTGATCTTTTGCCTTCCGATATCACTGGCTCCTCTATTTTTAATCAGAAAACAGGTGAATTCGAGCTTCGCAAAGGCCCCGTGTTTGCAAGTGTGGTACTCGCCGATGAGATAAACCGTACAACTCCCAAAACGCAGTCAGCACTGCTAGAGTGTATGGAAGAGCACCAGGTAACAATAGATGGTGAGCCATGCGAACTTCCAACGCCTTTTCTTGTTATTGCCACGCAAAACAATATCGAGATGTCGGGAACGTACCCTCTTCCCGAGGCTCAGCTCGACAGATTTATGGCCCGACTTACTCTTGGATACCCAAATAGAGCTGCAGAGGCTCAAATTCTGGACGGGCAGCAGCATTCTCATCCTGTTGACCGCATTGAATCTGTAACAGATGCAAATGAAGTAGAGCAGATGCAGCATGTGGTGAGAGATGTTTATGTAGAAGAGAGTGTTAGAAACTATCTCCTCGATATCATCAGTGGAACGAGACTTCATCCTTCTCTTCTGCTAGGTTCCTCACCACGTGGTGCACTCTCATTGATGCATCTTTCACAGGCAACAGCTGCGATGGATGGTAGAGAGTATGTAAAGCCTGATGATATTAAACGGCTGGCACCGTCGGTGCTATCCCACAGGGTAATAATTCGCCCCGAACAGAGAGTGAGAGGTGTTACAGCTAGTGCGTGTATCCAGGAAATTCTAAATTCAGTGAATGTTCCTGCTGGACAATTTTCCAGGTAAGGAATTGTAGATGCAGATCTTAAAATGGGTAACTCTGGGATTTGGCGCTCTTTGCCTGATGGCTGTCGCCGTTGCCCTGCATGCATTTCAGCTATTTTTCATCTCAGCCCTGCTCATTGCCCTGCCCGCTTCCTCTTATTTAATGGGATGGCTTACTCTAAAGGGACTACAGTTTGAGCGCAGGCTTCCTCCGGTAGCTTGGGAAGGTGAAACAGGCACAGTAACTTACCTGGTGCATAACTCCTCAAGAATTCCGAGATTTTTTCTCTCCTTTCGCGATAATTGGCCCATTATGATAGTTCCTCAAGACTATGACACACCACTCATGAATGTTCCCTCTGAGGGAGATGCTGGTCAAATCAGTCACATCAGATTTCTGCGCAGGGGAGTTTATACTCCAGATACATTTTATGCTACCGCCCTGGATCCGATGGGTATTTTTTCATTTTCGCTCAGCATTAAAAGCACTGACGAGATAGTAGTCTATCCAAGTCCAATCCATGCTGGAGATCTGCCCGATTCTGGCGCAGAAAGGTTCGGATGGCAGGAATTCCTCTTTTCGGTGATGCGAGGTGTAAGCGTTGATCCAGATGGAGTGAGACCCTATATCGCAGGAGATCCATTGAGAAGAATCCATTGGAGACAAACTGCACGAACCGGTAAAATGATTGTGAGAGAGTTCGAGGAAACGTTCACATCCAATGTAGTGATCATTGTGGAGAGTCTGAATAGGGACAGTACCCTCAACGAAACTCCATTGCTTGACTACCAGACTAGACTGGCAGCCGGAGTTGCAGATCACATTATTCGCTCTGGAGCCACTGTCAGATTAATCACCACTTCTCCAGGTATGAACACTCTGTTTAGAGATACTGGAGAAGGCAGAGGAGATGAGCATCATCTCATCATGCTGGATGCATTGGCACGTGCAGACAGGGATGCTGTTTGCGATATCAAACAGGTTCTTGAAGATGGAATTGGGTACCTTCGTCCTGGAAGCCTGATTATCATTATCTGTCACTCATCAGATCCGTCAATTGCTCAAACACTTGCTGCATACACTGGCAGTGGGATTACAGTAGCTGTTGTGAGAGCACAACTGGAAACCTCGGAATCTGCGCAATCTGATGCCTTTATAGCAGAACTTTCAGCTGTAAACGTACACACGTTCCAGCGAACTCTATCTGAAGAACAGACGAAACGATACGGATCAAATGAGTAGTACCTTTATACAAAAAGTTGTAGATAGTAGTTCCGTTAAAGAACGGATGCCAGGAATATGGTTGTACATTGCAGGGTTCATTGTAACATGTACTGGTATTCTAGCGGTGAACATATCTCTTCAAGATCAAACTTTCACACTAGTATCCATAGCAATCTCGGCATTAGGGTACATCACAAGCTTCCTGTGCAGAACATATTCGGTTCCACTCCGCGCTTTGCAGATACCCGCTCTGGCAGCCATATCTGTACTCATTTATGCGCTATTTTCTAATAACAATGTAATTAATCTTCTCATTCCCTCTGAAGTGACAGGCGATCATCAGCTGGTTGTACAAGCTGTGGTAGTATGGATAGCTGTACTGCACTCGTTCACTCTCAGCACAGATGCGGTTGTCCTTTTTGCCTGCGTACCCGCTATGACTGCTCTCTCAATAGTAAGTGTGCACGAGCCGGTTCCGGCCGTACGATACGATTTCATGCTTTTTATTGCAGTCAGCACGTTCCTGATGATTCACGAAAACTATCTTAGAACCCTATCAGCACAAAGAGAGGGTCTCACATTCAGAACTCCTGTTCTCTTTCGTGCACAAATGCTGCTGGCGTTAGGATGTATATCGCTTTCATTAATTCTGGGTATTCTGCTGTACTTCCCTATCTTGAAGATCGGGACTAAAATTTCACAATCGGTAACAGCGCCTGGTGTGTTCGCCCAGACAGCTTCACTCCTCAAGCATCTCTCATCATCAGACCAGCTCAGTTTACAAAAGCGGGTTGCACTGGGGCAGGGACCAACAACTTCAAACGACACACCTCTGATGAGAGTTCACAGTTCAGAAGGAGGATTTTACTGGCGAGGAGCAACCTACAACCAGTTCTCTGGACACAGTTTCGTGAAGGCGAATGATCATTTAACTACTATCTATGGTGAGGCTGAAACATACAGTGACGGAACGCAGGAAAATAACTTCACCATCCCTGTAGGTGTGGATGACATCTCTCCAAGTAAGATGAAAGACGCCACAACAGTAATTCAGTACTTTACAGTGCTTGGTGATAGAATAAACTCACTTTTTGGAGCTGGTGAGATATTACGTGTAAGAATTGCGAACACACGTCTTTTCCAGGACGACTATAACTCGCTTACTACGGCGCAAGACCTGCCAATGAAGTCGGTCTACCGAATAAAATCCATTGTCGCCTGCACAGATCCTAAAATCCTTAGGGCAGCACCTCAGTCCCTCAGCAGCGTCCCATTCAATATACGAAATGACTGCATGCAAACAGTTGGGGATCCTGCATCCAGAAAATTGGCATTACAGATCTGTAAGGGATTAACTAACAACTATGACAAGGCAGAAGCAATTAAAACCTACATTGCAGCCCACTGTGATTATAATCTGAATGCTCCCGCTTGTCCCGCAGATATCAATGCTGTAAACTTTTTTCTGTTTCATTCCCATCAGGGGTACTGTGATAGCTTTGGGGCAGCAATGGTGATGCTGTGCAGGTATGCAGGAATACCCGCGCGTCTCGCATCCGGGTTTATTACCGGCGATGAAAAATCACAGAATGAGTTCACACTGCGTGATCGGCACCTCCACATCTGGGCAGAGGTGTTCTTCCCCGGAGTTGGTTGGGTACCGTTTGATGCAACTGATGGGGCAAAAGATATTACCGGTCAGTCGCAAAAGAAAGCCGAGCGTATACCATTTCTAAAATGGCTTACCACACATGTCAATCAAATGACAGCCCCTACTACACTTCTCTTAATTCTTCTTATGGTTTTAATCAAAAATGAGGTGATAGACAGGATTCACTTTTCCTTTAAGCGTACTAAATCTCCACGAGGAATTCCTGAGTCAAATGGCAGGATTGCCATACTATTTCTTCAGGTTGTACAACGACTGTCACAACTAGGAATTGTATGGCCCAGACACCTCACTCCAGATGAATACACATCTCACCTGTTTTTGAGCATGCCTGCACTGAATGAAGAACGTGACAACCTGGTTACATTAGCTGATTTATACAACAGATCAATCTACTCAGGAGTTGTGATCTCAGAGGAAGACATAGCAACCGCAGAAAAAGCTGCAGCTTCCCTTAAACTATTCCTTTCAAAGGTCAGGAAGACCGACATTGTCATGCCTGCAGGTAATTTTCGTTGGAACTAGTCTATAACCCTATCCAGCCAAACAAAATTCTTGATGCACTTCAATGCCGTTCCATATTACTATGGGGTGCCGAAAATCTGTTGAAGGAACGTGCACTGTTTACCCTCTCCAATTCACTTGTGACAAAGGAGTGGACCGCCTTTGACCTCGAGATACTGAACTGTAGCAATGCATCTGTTGATGCAGTTATTGGTGCAGCATCGCAGGTGCCGTTTGGATCTGATAGAAGGGTTGTGATCCTCCGTGGAGCAGAGGTGCTGCGGGAACGTAACAGGAGTGCAGATGCAGAGCGGCTTGCCGAAAAAATAGCTGCTCTACCGCCTTCGTCCTGCCTCATTCTTGTGGCTGCTGCAGGTGAGGATGACAACAAGAGAAAAACTGCTATCTCGCCCAAATTCGATGCGGTGATGAAACAGAATGGATGTCTGGTTTCTTTCAAAACGCTCCAAACACCAGAACTTACCCGTTGGATCTCTGATTACTTAAAACCACATTCCAAATCGCTAAATTTAGATGCAATCCCCAAACTTATTAAGGCTACCGGCGGAGAGTTGCAGAGAATTGATATAGAGCTCTCAAAACTAATAGATTACACGAATTCACGTGATAAGATTACATCAGACGATGTTGAACTACTGTGTCAATCCGTTTCTGAAGACACTCTTTTTGTGCTTGTAGAGGCTGTGATGCATCGCAATTTGGACAAAAGTCTCTCGTTACTTGGGGAGATGCACAGGCATGACAATAATCCGCAGGCAGTTGCAGGAAAGTTTTTGGCAATTCTCGGCCGACAGATACGCCTGATATGGCAGGCTCGCAGTCTGGCTGAAATGGGCCTCACACCTGGAAATGTTAGGGCACTCCCAGCCAATGCACTAGACATACTGCCGGCAGAAGGATCTATCGTTCAAATCTCGTTCAAAGCATCTGAACTGTTTGCCAGTGCCAGAAACTGGAGTTATTCCCAGTTACGAACGGCACAGGAGAAACTGCTGTTATGTGATTTGGCAAACAAAGGGTCCTCAACGGAAGAAGTCTCACTGTTTAGTGCGGATGTGGTTCGCAATCTTCAATTGCTGGTAATACAGATAGCTAACTGCTAGCCTACAACAGCACATTGCATTCCAAAGTGCTGCCCAGTTTTAGAGAGAATTTCAAGCGTTGGTGAGTTACTGCTCTCGGCTTTCCCCATTAAGACACATTATTAATAGCTGGTACATTTGGCATATCACTGACAAATGCTCCGAAATAAAAGAACCATACTCATGAGAAGAGTATGGTTCTGAAAATGAGGTGATGCTGGTCATCAGGCTGAGGTTGAGGCCACCTTGTTTGCATGCTTCATAAGGCGGGATTTACGACGTGATGCCTGATTTCTGTGAATTATTCCACGCTCAGCTGTTTTGTCAATTGCTTTACAGGCAAGTCTCACAGCTTCGACTGTATCTGCTGATTTAACATCGCCAGTGTCTACTGCAGACTTGGCTTTTTTGATGAATGTTTTCATTGCAGATTTTGCAGAGATGTTTCGCTCGTGGTTTTTACGAGATTTGATAACATCTTTTTTAACTGATTTGATATTTGGCACGAATATCCTCCTGTGATACTCAATTATACATTAGTACAAAGGAATATGTAAAGGTCTTCTAACAATGTCAACAGATTCCGTAACTATTATAACCTTATAAATCATCGTAAATGCCGAGCTTCTCAATGCACTTTCTTTCAGCATAATAAGTGACTTCCTGTAATATCTCATTTTAACTACGCTGGACTACTCCAGTTAGAGATTGAATTTTTAGCAAAGACGTCCAGAATTTCTGGAAAAGTGAGTAACTATCTGGCCCTGCTGATCCTGCTTCCTGTCGATAATAATCTTTCTCGACAAGCGTAGAAGCATTACTCGATAGCTCACAGCTGCAACGGTATGACTGAAGAGGATCGGAGTAGTTGACTTCATGTGGGACTCCGGTGAATTTCCAGCCGGCAGGCAGGTTGATAGTGGTGGTTGTTGTAAGGTGAGAGCTCTGAGCAGATACGATTGGCCAAACTCTTTTGCTTTCAGTGTATGGATTACTTTCTCCTGGTCCGCTCATTGAGTTGAAGATTGGCAAAAGCTGGAGATTAGATACAGCAGTTCCAATATGATTTGCCTTTAAGGTTATTTGAAATGTGAGTGAATGTCTGTTTGATATTGCGAACTTTTGTACCGTTCCTGACAAACCTAAATTCGATGCCAAATTCTGTACTACCTGTTTCACATCACCTTCAGGTGTCTGCAATAACGTGGCTTCCAGCTCCTGCTCTACATCGCCTCGAAATATAGCGGTTATTTCAATGACCGCAGACATGTCAGGTTGTACATTTTCTATTACTGTAATGCCTGATCCATTAGTACTTGCCCTGTAGTTGGGAACTGTGTCAAATTTACTATCCTGCTTTGCTACTACCAGTGCTTCTGCACCTCTATCTGCAGTAGGTATATCACCATAACTGCAGAAGCTGGCCGTTGGATCCATCCATACCACTTTGCCGCCAACATCCGCTCTCACCACAACATGATCGAATGAACTTAGCGATGGCAAGTTCTGGTCAACCGGCAGATTATCTCCACTCTCAAGCATTGCAGCATTTGCTCCTATTCCAGCAATCCTCAACATGGCAATCAGCAGAGTGGCTTTGTCTTTACAGTCCCCATACAGATTCTTTAAAACCATGGACGGTGTATGCGGCTGATATGCGGAAAGGCCAAACTCCAGCCCCACATAACGTATATGCGTTGCTGTCCAGCCATAAAGTGCTGCAGCACACTGGGCTTTGGTAGTGCATCCTTTATCTATGCGTTTCACCAGATCAACGAGTGCGTTGTCAGGTTTGAATGCAGGCTGTTCAAGGTGATAGTACCAGTCGCCAATGCTTTGCCAGCTGTGAATGGTGCTAATCTCGACTGCTATCCTGATCTGAGGAGAAAGAGGCATTGCAGGCTCAATTTTGATTCTGGGAATGTTTTGCATCTCCCAGGCAATACTGGTTGCTGAGCCATGAGTTTTCCTGTATTCTGAAAGCTCGGAACCTTTGGCATTCAATATTCTGAATGCTGGCATATCCGCAGTAGAACACCTCAATGTGAGGCGGCTCCGAATCACAGGGACTGTAGCATTAAAACTCCAGTAGAGTGAGTATCTGCCATGCATGATCTCTGGGTGAGATATCACCTGATAACGGTAATCTATAATGCTTCCGTTTTCAATCCCTGGCATGGAGAACATGAGTGCCATTGCATCTGAATAGAGAGCAAATTCGCCAGCCTGCCCACCAAGCTTAATCTCATCTTGATTGAGTGTAAGTACTGTGCCATCTGGTTCTACTGTTTGAGCTTTTATCAGCCTTATCTGCTGATAATCGGCATCGTATGGTAAAACCACCTCACCATAATCTCGGGCTGTCCGGTTATATAAAATAAAAGTCTCACGGTATGTTGCTATTTGAGTTCCATCTGGCTTAAGCGATATGTCACCAGTATCCAGGAGCTTAACACAATCACAGTGAGGATATTTGGATTGTGGCGGAGCAGTACGTATTGCTTGCTGCAGTTCAGCATCAATTTTCGAGTTAGGAACAGCAGTCACATACCTCGCTGTGCCCAAAAAGAAAACTGTATACAGGAGAAGGCGTAAGAGTAATATATTTGGTGTGGATTTCATATTATGCACTGGCATATATTCTACCAGCTAATCGCTTATTACTCCACTACAGTTACTTCTCAGGCACAGCAGGACTCATGCGGCTTTTGGCAGCGGAATGTTGTCGATTAGAATCCCGCCTCCAAATCGATCCTGCACAACTCTTAAAAGCTTATGCAGGCTGTCAAGTGTTTGTGTCGAGTTAGTCATCTTAACCGTTCTTCCTGTCATACCAGCCAAAGCCAAAGTACACAAAGGTACTTTACGTACTCCATGTCCCTCTTCCAACTCCATGTATCCATTTCGGATTGTATGGTTTGAATAAAGGTTGTTGATTAAACTGTCAAACCCATCCTTCAAACCATCACAGTAAATATGCACCCTGTCTGGTGTAGTTAGAACCACAAAATCATCTCCACCCATGTGGGTAATGAGATCTTCTGAACTACCAACTGATTTCTGCATTTCAGATAACAGATCCACCAGTCCTTTTATCAGTTCATCACCATGAGCCGTACCAAAAACGCGATTGTAGTTATCCAGATACATCACATCTGCCCGTACTATGCCTAGTGGACATTTACTGGCAATGCGATCTCGAAGGACCTGCTCCAGTACCACTTTATTAGGTAATCCAGTCAGGGAATCAGAGTACCGTTGAGCCGACTGCTGCTGCGTGCTGAGAGTTTCAAGCACGTCTCTCATAGGAATGACGCCGGCAAATTTGCCATTCATATCCACCACCACAATATCACGATCGAGAGAAATTCCACCCCTGCGGGATATTATTTTAGGCAGATCAATCACCAGCATAGACTCATCCACACAGAGAATATCTGTCTTCATAAATGATGCGATCGAGACATCTTCTTTCTCTTCCTGCTTCTTATCAAAATCCATATCCTGTCGGAGAATTACCCCTGCAGGAACACCTGTCTCCTCTGTAACCACAATACTCGTTAGGTATGCATCTTTGATAAACATTTTTCTTGCACATAATTCTGGCTCGGTTATCGTAACTGTTGTGCCTGCATGAATCATGGATGAAAGGCTGCGGCTTCTTCCTATCTGCATGCTGTTTCTCGATTCAGACCGTTGAATGATCTGTTTTCTGAGATCTTTGCTTATCCCATCAAAAGTATTGGAAGGACGTGCCAGCAGATAACCCTGAGCATAGTTGACCCCAAGATCAATCATTGTCTCAAGTTCAGCCTGTGTCTCGATACCTTCACCTAAAACTGATGTTCCAATTTGTCTGGAATAGCGCACCAATGACGCAATCAAGCCGCGCTTGGTACCATTCGTGTCAATTCCCGCTACAAGCCTGCGATCCACCTTCACGTAATCTGGTTTTAGATCTACAATGATTTCAAGACTATTGTAACCAGCTCCGGCATCATCCACAGCAAATCTGAACCCCTGATCTTTCAGATGCTTTATGCCCTCTATTAATCTCGGGAAATCACCCAGTGCCTGCCTTTCAGTAATCTCTACTACAACCTGATCCGGATTAATGCCGTATTTAAAGGCTCGCTCGGCAAGAGAATTTGAATGCAGGTGAATTGCTTCCAAGCCTTCTGCCTCAATGTTAACAAACAGAGGATGCTTCAGCCCCTGCTCACTAGCTTTACTGAAACACTGTTCCAAACATGCCATATCAAACCAGGAGATCATCTGGGATCTCTCTGCAATGTGCAGCATGTCGCCAGGTCTTCTTAAAGGTGAATTGCTGTCTCCCCTAATGAGCGCCTCATAACCTGCTATTCTGCCGCTGTTGAGGTTCACAATAGGCTGGAACTGTGTTCTTAATCTGCCATTCACAATTACTTCAAGTAGAGAGTTCATCTCATTGAGATTCCCCTGCACTACTCCAGACTTGCGCATGGATGCTATGGGGGTGATTTTCAGTGCACTTGTACGGATCCCCTGATCGCGCAGTGCCTGTGCAATTTCCGTCTCAAACCTTCTGCATATTGTATGAACGTAAAGTGAAAATTCAGGATCATAAGGATCCCCCACCAGTCCACAGGTAACCGCCCAGGAGCAGGTGTCGAGTGGAAGAATATTGATTTGGGTAGTTGTGAATAGTGCATCACTGAACACTTTAACCAGCAAGGGTTCGGTTACAGAACTGTTATCAGCCATGTTGTCCGCCGATACCAGTACGATGATGGAGTTGCCCTGGAGATGCTGGACAAGATTACTCAGTGATGTTGTCGTACTCATTTCTGCTTTCTGACAAGTCCCGGTAGTATCACACTCGTTAAATGTGCTCATTCAGTATCTCATCTCACAATTTATAATTTGGTGGTATGTACCCAGTTACAGAACTGATATTCTCACTGGAATTTCACTCCTGCTATAATGCTCATTCCATATATGCAGGAGGTTTTAATACCCTGTATGGGGTACACTTCAATCTGCGGACGCCGACAGACAATGAAGCCTGTTACTGGATAGATCCAGAATCCGCGAACGTGCAATGGAGGACGTTCTTTATGCTGGAAAACACAAAGCAATCAGACATGTCAAACAGTTTGTATCTTAACCTATCCGTTCCGGAACTACTGGAACACGCAATCTTAAACCATGAAGGTATTCTTGCAACCAATGGTGCTCTCGTTGTAGATACAGGAGAGTTTAGTGGAAGATCTCCGCAAGATAAATATATAGTAGAGACAGATCTCACAAGAGATTTAATATGGTGGGGCAGCGTGAATCATCCCCTCCAGGAAAATCAGTTCGATAGACTGCATAAAAAGATGCAGGATTACCTCTCTTCAAAGCCCTCTTATGGTGTACAGCTTGCAGCCTGTGCAGATAGAGACTATCAAATACAGATTCATCTGGTATCTGAGCGTGCCTGGCACTGCCTCTTCGGGTGTCAACTGCTAATTCAGGAGCCAGCCCAGGGATGGAATCTTAACAATGGCATCGAAGATAGAGAGTTTGGTGGCTTCACTATTCTTGCTGCACCTGGCTGCAAAGCCAACCCTGCTGAAGATGGAACGCGTTCAGAGACCTTTATTGTATTGAACCTGGATAAACGCATTGTCCTGATTGGTGGCACTGAGTACGCTGGAGAGATCAAAAAGTGTGTGTTTACCATTTTAAACTTTCTCCTGCCTCAAAAGGATGTCTTTCCAATGCACTGTTCATGCAACTCAGGTATTAATGGAGACTCCGCCCTGTTCTTCGGCCTGAGCGGAACAGGTAAAACTACACTCTCTGCAGACCCTAACAGACTCCTTTTGGGAGACGATGAACATGGCTGGTCGGAGACAGGAGTATTCAATATTGAGGGTGGCTGCTATGCCAAATGCATCGGGCTTTCTCGGGAGAAAGAGCCACAAATTTGGGATGCGATTGGATTTGCATCTGTTCTTGAAAATGTAACCTGTAACCCTGCAACCCGAATATTAGATTACAACGATAGGTCTCACACGGAAAACACCAGAGCAGCATATTCCATCAAATCCCTCACGAATGTAAATCTGTCCGGCATCGCGGAACAGCCTAAGCACATTGTGTTTCTCACTGCGGATGCATTTGGGGTATTGCCTGCAGCTAGTCTTCTATCCAAAGAACAGACTATGTACCATTTTCTAAGTGGATACACAGCTAAGGTCTCAGGAACTGAGCGTGGACTAAGCTCTTCACCCGAAGCTACGTTTAGTGCCTGTTTTGCCCAGCCGTTTCTGCCTCTTCGCCCTGAGACTTATGCAGATATGCTATCCGCCAAAATAGAAAAGCACAATGTAAAGGTGTGGCTCATCAATACTGGCTGGCAAGGCGGCCCTCCTGGAGTCGGAAGCAGGATACCGCTCGAGGTTACCCGAGCCATACTGAATGCTGTACTGAATGGGGAGCTGAATTCAGTTCAGCGTGTTACTGATCCAGTATTCCAGTTATCGTATCCTGTGGAGATTCCTGGTGTTCCTCAACAGATAGTAAATCCAGTAGAACACTGGTCCAACCCTGGGGAATATCATGAACAGGCAACTCGACTGGCCAGCCTCTTCGTAGAGAACTTTAAACGATTTTCTTCCCAGAAGTATGCTAATCTCGCAGCATTTGGCCCTGTTTTCGCTGCTCACAAACTTTGAATCACACATTCGCAGGAGTTATGAATGTCCTCATCATTTTCCGACTTTAAAACACTCTATAGCAAAATAGTCAACATATCGGAAGCAACATCCCTGTTATTTTGGGATCAGTTAACCTATATGCCTGAAGGAAGCTCATCTGCACGTGCTGAGCAGGCAGCTACCCTTCAGTCCATCGTTCACGAGCTGTCAACGGGTAATGAAATGAAGGATCTCCTTTCTAAATGTGAAGCAGAATATGCCAGTGAGGATGAGAACGGTGATACCAGAACAATGCTGCGCATCGCACGGAGGGATTTTGACAGGGGGACAAAATTACCTGCCAGCCTTGTGGAAGAGAAGTCTCGCCATTCTACCCTTGCATATAACACATGGGTGAAAGCGAGAGAACGCAGTGATTTCGATATGTTTGCTCCGGTTTTAAAAAAGACGCTTGAACTGACTATGCGTGAAATAGATTTGTTAGGATATAAAGACCATCCCTATGACGCATTACTGGAGGAGAGTGAGCCGGGCGTAACTCATGCCCAGGTAAAAGCAGTGTTTTCCGAGCTAAAACCGGCTCTAATCTCACTTATAAGCAGGATCAAAGAGAGTGGCAACAGTGTGGATGTATCCTGTCTGCATGGTGACTTCGATCTTGATAAGCAGAGAGCTCTCACCACTTTTGCTGTGAAAGAGATAGGATATAATTTCTCCATGGGGAGACAGGATCCCACAGTGCATCCTTTCTGCATAAGCATGTCACCACAAGATGTAAGGATCACAACAAGGTATGACGCAGCATATTTCTCCGCCGCATTCTATGCGAGTATGCATGAGGCTGGACATGCACTTTATGAACAGGGACTTCCACTTCAATACGCAGGCACACCACTTTGCAAAGCGGCTTCATCAGGGGTACATGAGAGTCAGTCACGCATGTGGGAAAACATCGTGGGCAGAAGCAGGGAATACTGCACTCACATAATGCCCAGGTTCCGGGAGTATTTCCCCTCATTCTCAAATTGTGATCCAGAGGAGCTGTACAGGGCAGTAAACTGCGTTAAACCGTCGTTCATTCGAGTGGAAGCAGATGAAGCTACCTATAATCTGCATGTTTTACTTAGATTTGAAATTGAATCCGCTCTGCTTGAGGGTAATCTGGATGTGGACGACATCCCTGATGCGTGGGATTCCGCTATGGAAGAGTATTTTGGAATTACACCCCCTTCGGATGCTGAAGGCTGTTTGCAGGATGTCCACTGGACTGGTGGATTTGGAGGATTTCCGTGCTATACGTTAGGGAATGTGATTTCACTTCAACTATGGGACAAACTAAGCATGGATCTCACAGACCCAAAACAGCTGATTCTCAACGGAGAATTTGCTCCGATCCTCACATGGTTAAGAGAGAACGTGCACTCACAGGGGATGAGATACCAGCCTTTCGATCTGGTGGAGAAGATTACAGGAACTAAAATTACCGCTAAACCACTAATAGATTACTTGAATAATAAGTACTCTGAAATTTACGGGATCTAATTATAGTTGGTGTGTGCACAATGAACAAATGAGGTTTGATTCCGTCTAGCTATCAGGAGAGGATACTTACTATTGCAGGAGATGTTAAATGGTAGCAGTGGGGAGTATTATGCATCCTGACCTTGCACTTGTACAGAGGGCTAAGGCCAGAGATAGGGCAGCCTTCAACGAAATCGTCCTTCGCTATAAAGCAAAGGTGTACAATTTTGTGCGTCGAATGGTTAGTGATGTCGCTGACGCAGAAGATTTAACACAAGAGACTTTTGTGCGTGCTTACCTTTCAATCGGCTCGTTTCAGAGTAGAGCCAGTCTGAATACATGGCTTTTTAGAATTGCCACTAATCTGTGCATCGATCACAGTCGTAAATCGAAGCGTACTTCAGAGAATACTACGCGTTTGGTGAACAGTTATGATGGTGAAGAAGACACAGATAGAGAGATACCCGATTTAAGTTTTGATCCTCAGAGTTTACTGCTAAATAGTGAGCTGGGATCTATTCTGGAAAGCGCGCTGCTAGATCTGCCCACCAAGTTACGGGCTGTTGTGCTGCTTTACGACATTGAGGGCCTGACATACGAGGAGATAGCCGAAGTGGAAGCATGCCCTCTTGGAACAGTGAAATCCAGGCTGTTCAATGGAAGAAACGTACTCAGGCAAAAGCTGGCGCCCTATCTCAGAACCTGATTAACGTGCAAAAGTGACGATGCGAATCTGAAATTGAAACCGAGAAAATTATGAAACAGAATACAACACAATCATTACAGAATGATCATGTATCAGAAAGCAACATACACTCCTATATGGATGGCACACTTTCTGCACAACAGACATGGGAACTTGAACGACATCTTGCAGGTTGTATAGATTGCGAGCGCGTGGTGAAGGAGATGCGAGGTGCTCTGGATCTTATCCACAACCTGGAACGAAACGACACACCAGATTTCTTTATGGCCAAACTCCATAGTAAACTGGATGAAATAGATGCTGCAAGAGCGCCTAGAACTTTTGCTTCACAGATTGAAAGTGCCTTAATCTCACTGCGCTCAATTCTTCGTACGCATCCGGTGCAGGCGTTTGGCATGAGTGTGGCTGTTGGGGCAGTTTTGCTCTTCTCTACACTCGCTCATCCAACAATTGACGTTAAACTGAATCCTGCTTCACCAACAAAAAAAGTTCCTTCTCATGTAGTTGTTGAACAGTTACTTATGCATGCCGCTGAAAATCCTCTGGATGATCCATCTGCAGACCAGTTGGCAATGCACAGTACTACCACAAACGAAGGGGCAGCAATCCCATAGCTGCTTCTTCACTATGGATTGATTGAAATGCAAATCATGGACAAATCTAAATTGAATAATGCTGTGGATATGTCCAGTTTTCGAGCTGTAATTTGTGGCATCATTGTTACCCTGTTATGTATCTTCATACCCATCCAGCTGCTTGCTGGTGGTCCGCGCCATACAAGACCCGGCTGGATTCCTCCCAGGTTTCATCACTATAAACCGTTTCATCCACAAAGAGTAATTCAGCCCAGGGTGAACCGAAAGAATATCAGCGACCCAAAAGCAGTTCAAATTCTCAAGCGTGCTCTTCTATCTAAAACAACATACCTTGCTGATCAGCACACACAACAGGGAGTTCATGCTGCGAATGAAACTGTTGCATCTCTTATGGGAATCAGACAGCGTATCGATTTTCTTTCACCTCCAGGGCTTGCTGGAGACTTTATCATTACTGCTCCGGGCACATACATACACTACTATGCAAGGAGGCACGACGCTGTTGCTTCCTTCTGGACTGTGGTGAATGGTGGAGCTGGAAAGAAAGCTGTTCTGAAAATGATCCAGAAAGGGAAGCTAATCGTTCGCCAGACCGGTTGGGAAAGAGTCGCGGGCATCACATGTGCCATCATCACGATAAGCAGCAACCCATCGGTTGATGTTCAGCGCAAACTTTGGATCGATACTTCCACTGGCATCATTATGAAGAGAGAAGTCTGGAACAAGAACGGTATGGTGTCAGATTCCTATTTGACTCACATACTCATAGGTAACGCTGCCGGGCTTACCTTACGAGACTTCACAAGGGATGCTATACCGCCTGGCACCAATATAACTCCCACCTTCCCCGGTGATCTTCCTTCCATCGGTACTGTCTCAGAAGCTCAGCCACAGGTGCCATTCCATATACTTGATCCAGACTTGCTGCCAAATGGATACTATATTTCAGGTCTATGGGTGCTCCACGTAAACAGACAGAATGCAGTCCTCATAAGATTTTCACATGGTGCAAACCATTTCAGTCTATATGAACGCATTGTACCAAAAGTAGCATTCTGGAAAAAGCTGGAACCTCCTAAACACCCTAAAGGCTATATTCTTATGTGGAACCAGCAAGACAGAGGCAAAGTTGTGCATATCACGTATGTAGGACATCTTACACCTGCAGAACTCTCAAGAACAATTATCTCTCTGCACTAACCAAATTCACACATTATCTGAATAATTGATGATTGGACGTATTACAGGTTTGGAAACCGTACTCAAGTATTAGATATTAAAGTCTGTCATATACAAGATCTGATGGGGAAATCTGCAGAATATCAGGCTTGAAATGATTGCATCCTGACTAAGGGATAACACTCGCAAACATGCCCTATCGCCTTTCTTCCCCGAGGAGTGGTACACTAAGAACTGTAAGATCCGGATCATCTGGTATGCCAGTGTTTCCATTTTAGACAATCAGGAGAGCACCGTGAACAGTTCAGAACGCATTATCGATTTACTTGAGGAGATACTCCCCACAGTAGCAAAACCGGCACGTTATACTGGCGGCGAACTTAATACAATTGTCAAAGATCACAATTCGGTTGATGTCCGCTACCTACTATGCTTTCCAGATGCCTATGAAATTGGCATGTCAAATCTCGCGCTCAGTATTCTATACCACACACTAAACAGCAGTGAACAATGCCTGGCAGAACGGGTGTATGCCCCATGGCCAGACATGGAGGCAGCAATGCGTGCAGCCAGCTGCCCTCTCTTCAGCCTGGAAACCAAGACGCCTATAAACGAGTTTGATCTTATAGGCTTCTCACTTTCCTTTGAACTGTCATATACGAATGTGCTGAATGTGCTGGATCTCGGTGGAATACCGATTCATTCGTTAGACAGGGATTCAAGACAGCAAAATGGCTCGCACTGGCCTATTGTGTTTGCAGGTGGTCATGCCACGTTTAATCCTGAGCCAATGGCACCTTTTATAGATGTGTTTGTGATTGGCGAATCGGAAGCTGTCATGGATAATATCACATCCACATACCAGAAATACCGACACCTTGATCGAGAAGAGATGCTGTTGCAGTTCGCCCAGATTCCTGGCTGTTATGTGCCAAGGTTCTATGACGCTGTCTACGAAACTTCTGAAGAGCGTTCGTGCCGTTTAGCAGTAAATGGTATCTCGTCTGAGATGGCTGAAGCTGCATTCGATACGATGCCACGTTTCGTTGCTGTTAAGCCAAACCATCCAGATGTCCCGCCTGTTATTGTGAGGCAGTGGGTGAAGGACGTGGAAGCTCTTGATTACCCAACCAAACCTATCATACCCTTCATTGAAGTGGTGCATGACAGGATATCCCTTGAAGTAATGAGAGGCTGCACGAGAGGCTGCAGATTTTGCCAGGCTGGTATGATAACACGACCTGTTCGTGAGAAATCACCTGAAAAGCTGTCCATCCTTGCCGCAGAACTGGTTAAGAACACCGGGCATGAAGACATCTCCCTTGTATCACTCTCTACTGCAGATTATTCCCGGGTAGGTGATGTTGTTCATCAACTTATAGACAAATATGCAGACAGCCGAGTGGGAGTATCACTGCCATCGCTGCGTGCTGACCAGGACTGTGTGGAGTTGGTGCAAGAGATAAACAAGGTTAGAAAAACAGGACTTACATTTGCCCCTGAAGCCGGCTCACAAAGAATGAGAGATGTTACGAACAAAGGAGTAACTGAAGAAAATCTGTTTAAAGCATGCAACACTGCATTCCAGAACGGCTGGCAACGGATAAAACTCTATTTCATGATATCCCTTCCTACTGAAGAGGAATCCGATGTGATTGCGATTGGTGAACTGGCACAAAAGTGTGCGGGTATTGCTCGCAGGTGCGGTGTAAAAACGCCTAAAATTACAATTGGTGTCTCCGCTTTTGTTCCAAAGCCATTTACCCCATTTCAATGGCACGGCCAGGACAGTATTGACCTGATTAACAGTAAACAGCAGCTCCTGAAAAAAACTATTAAAGACAGAGCTGTTTACTACAGACCAAACGAAGCTAACTCAACGCATCTGGAGGCAATTCTGTCTCTTGGTGACAGACGACTGTCCAGTGCTATTGAACTTGTATGGAGACGTGGCCAGGTATTTGATGCCTGGGATGAGTACCTCGATTTCAACAAGTGGATGCAGGCTCTTGCGGACTGCCAGATAGATGGAAGCTTTTTTGCTAACAGGTATAAAGAATACAGCGAACCTTTGCCGTGGGACCATATCGACTGTGGTGTTACAAAAAGCTACCTCCGCGCTGAGGACAGGAAATCCCGCAAGGCACAGTTCACAGCAGATTGCCATACTGATCCATGCACATTCTGTTCAGCATGTGATAGATCTTATACTGAAAGTGGAAAAGCATCACGCAGTGCACTAGCATTTGTCCCTAACGCCACTGCATTGATACCTCTCTCAGCAAAATAGCCAACAAAAGAATCACATACCTTCTTTTACTTCACTCTTCTGTTACTGGCATGGCATTCCTGCAATGGAGTGCCATACCACCCTTTTACCTGAACTCATTGCCTGCAATATCTCTCCATGCCTTATGTCAGCAGATAGCCCTCTTCCTCGATATCCTAAGATAACAAAAAAATCAGCACTTTCCTATAAAATTGCTAGTCTTTGGGAACATTCTCATTTTTTACTCCGTATTAGTGAGTGTAATACACTAAATTGACCTTATGGTGTTCAGAATTTAGTGTATACAACCGATATAAATTTTGAGTCGTATATTGACTTCATCAAAACTAACCCACAGGGGAAGGAGATTTAGACAATGTCCAGACAAAATAACAGTGCGAACATCGCAGTGCGTGCTACCGAACCTATGCATCGTGTTTCATCCTGGAACGATATCAACTCAATACGAAGACAAATGGACGATCTGTTGACAGGCTTTATGGGCTACACTCCGATCTCACGAATTATCTCCGGCGAAAACGAGCTGGATATCAGCCCTGATCTTTTTGAGACCGATGCAGAGCTGGTGTTTGTACTGCCTATTCCTGGTGTATTGCCTGAAGATGTCAGTGTGGAAGCTACCGCAGACACCTTGACGATTAAAGGAGAGAGAAAACCTGTTTACCAGAAGGAAGGTGCTGTTCAGCATAGAGTTAGCTGGTGGAGCACAAAACAGGGTACATTCCATGTTAACTACAATCTCCCAATCGAGATAAATCCAGATAAAGTTGAGGCTCACTATCGACATGGCGTTCTCGAGCTTCATCTACCAAAAGCAGAAACAGTACGCCCACGAACAGTACAGGTAAATGTTGGCAGCTAGTTTTTGTCAATCGGTTGCTATTTCCGGTTAGATTAGGTAAAGTGGGGTCACCATCGGAAGAGATGGGACCCCACTATTGTTTATTTCGCTCTAGCTCCAGTAACGATAACATCCATGCAATTGCTGCGGATTGTAGTCTAATACTGGTAACTTTTTTCTAAAAAGTTAGAAACCACTATTTCCGCGGCAGTTATCAGCTATAATCTTTTGTTCGCAACCAACATACGGATACACTAATAGGCAATTAACAGCATGAACAAGAGCATAAAGCAGTGTGGACTTCTGCTAATCCTTATCTCAGCCAGTCTGCAAGGCAAGAGTGATTCAATTGATGCAAACAGCTTAATCAATCAGGTAATAGCTGCGTGCCACTCACTGCACAGCTACAAAATGGTAGTAGTGTTTAAGGATCAGGTTCCAGGTTCTGGTAAGATACTGAGCAAAGAAACTACCAGCTTGGCTTATCAAGCTCCTGACAAGCTAATGATAAGGAATGGCAAGGGAATTTACGCATGCAATGGATCTTTTGAGAAAACTTTTCTAGTGTCCTACAACCAGTATGTCATTCAAAAAGAACCATCCAATATCAGCAGTCTTCGTATCAATAGTGCCTTTAACCTTGATCCAATTACATACTTTATAGCAGGGATATTAACTCATAACCGCAATACATTTCCGGACAATTCACAATTCCACTGGACAGCGGAATCCGGAGGTGATGCACATCATCCTATAGAAACGCTCAGTGGTATTGAAGGAACCAACTCCCCTGTTAAATTTCAACTTGCTATTAATCCATTAGATCACCTGATTACAAGTATTACCATTGGTTGGAATACAGATAGAGTAGTCGCACAGAAGGTAAATCCTATCATTCCCGCAGCAGCATTCAATTTTATTCCTCCTAACTATTCTAAGTATGCCACCTACTTTCACTATCCAGAAGCTGTAAAGAAAAAATGGAAAGCATGGCAAAAGCAGGAAAATCTCAAGCGAGAAGAAGCAATTGAGTCAGATAATAATTTTGCAAAGCAGATGATCACAAAATATGTGGGACAGCCAGAAGTTAACTTCACAGTATTATCACCCGGTGGGAAGAAAGTCAAGTTATCACAATATCTTGGTCATGTCGTCGTAGTAGATTTTTGGGCTACCTGGTGTGGTCCATGCATGGATCTAATGCCAACCATTGAAAACATAAACCGCAAGCTAGCTTCACAGGGCGTCGTGGTTTTAGCAGTTGCCAGCTGGGAGAAGCAGTCATGGTGTCAAGCATTCTTAAAATCGCATCCAGAGGACAAGTCAGATATCGTGTTTGACCCAGCTCATACTGATGAACGAAATTCTATCGCCACCCGATTATATGATGTGCATGCCATTCCTACCACTCTTATAATCAGCCCCTCAGGATTGGTTACCAACTATTTCTATGGACGCAAGAAACCAAAAGCATACTACAGCGCACTTCAAAAATTGGGAATAGATACATCCATTCTGCATTAATTTAAAAATTGATAAATTATCGCATAGTTCATGCAGTCAGAAATAACAAATTGGCAGAGAGATGAGTATTTAGCAATGATTCAAAAGTATATCTCAAGTCATGCCGTTTACGTTGAGATTTGTGATCATGAAATTGTGAATTAATATGTGTTTACCATATCATGATAATAATCCTGTTCAAACTAATGATGTCACACAATATCGCATGGCAATATATTGCTTATAATATTTTATTTAGCTCGGTGGAAGATCAGTTGAATCGTTTTCGAAATTGAGCAGCAGGCTTTTGAGAAGTTCATCATCAAATTACGATTTCCGAAATATTCACCTGTACTTCCTTAATCGCGTACTTTATAGGTCACCTCCAACCGGTAGGTCTCAATATGGTATAATGAGTTCTTAAATTATTAAAGAGGCGAGGATGTTAGACCAAATTTCACCTACCCAAACTGGCAAACTCAGTATGATCAGTCTCGGGTGTGCCAAAAATGAGGTCGACAGCGAAGAGATGCTTGGCATTCTCCAGGCAAAAGGTTTTACCGTGAATTCAGTGCACTCTCCCAGTGATGTAGCACGTAGCACGGATGTAGTTGTAATTAATACCTGTGCATTCATTGAATCTGCTCGTGAAGAGTCTGTGAACACAATCATTGAAGCCGTCGAAAGAAAAAAGCGAGGCGAGATCGGCCGAGTGATTGTTACTGGATGTCTGGCTCAGCGCTACCCAGATGAGCTTGCAAATGAACTTCCTGAAGTGGATGCTTTTTTAGGTACGGGCCAAATTGGATCCATTGGGGATGTTGTTGATCGAAGCATAATCAGAACCTCACAAATCCAGGAAATCAATGTCAAACCTCATCATCAATGGGTCACTAACCCGAACAGGGTTCGACTTGGTTACCCATGGTCTGCCTACCTTAAAATTTCGGAAGGCTGCGACCATGCGTGCACATTCTGCTCCATACCATCTTTTCGTGGAAAGCATATCAGTAAACCCATCGAGACCATCGTTGAAGAGGCTGAACTCCTGGCATCCCAAGGGGTGAAAGAGATCAATCTGATAGCACAGGATTCTACTCAATATGGGTACGATCTGTATGGTAAAATGCGTCTACCTGAACTGCTGCAAGCTCTGTCCAAAGTGGATAAACTGCACTGGATCCGCCTGTTCTACTGCTATCCATCAAGAGTTGACAGGGGAATCATCGAAGCAATTGCAGACACCCCCAAAGTATGCCACTACATAGATATGCCCCTACAGCATGCGGATGATGCGATGCTGAGACGTATGCGAAGACCAATGACAGGGAAAGCATATCTGGATCTGATACACAAATTTCGTGAGATTGTCCCAGATGTAGCCATTCGTACCACATTCATTGTGGGCTTCCCGGGTGAAACGAAAGAGGAGTTCGCTAATCTGGAAAGTTTCGTGGATGAAGCACAGTTCGACAGACTAGGAGTGTTTACCTACTCTGTGGAAGAGGGCACACCTTCTGCAGAAATGAAACCAAGGATCACTAGTCGAGTCAAAAACGCCAGAAGAGATTCACTTCTAGAACGACAGCAGGCGATATCAAAAGCCCGAAACCAAATGTGGATTGGCAGGGAGATGGAGGTGCTCATCGAAAGCCGTCATCCAAACAGTCCCACCACTGCCGTAGGTCGTTCGTTCAGAGACGGTCCAGAAGTCGATGGACAGGTATATATTCAGGACTGCATGGCACTTCCTGGTACATTCGTCAATGCTCTTATCATCGATGCTTCATCCTATGACCTTGTTGCTGTATCGCTTGATGCTGACAGACTTCCACAAACCAATCATTCAATCTTTAAAACGTTCTAACAGAAGTATCTGAAGGAGAAATATTCCCTTGGCCATTGCTGCAAACCCTGAAACTCGAACCATGACACCTGAACAGTTGACACTGCTCTACATTGGTGATCTCTTACATCGTGCCATTATCAAATCTGGTGAAAGTGTAAAGGCATCCGATCTCGTTCAGAATGTGTATCTCCAAGGAGTAGACCTGCAAGTAATCAGAGTTACAATGCTCCATGATCGTAAAAGATTTACCGTTGATAACAGCCCTGCCTTTTCCCGAGCACCAGCACGTGACCGACGATGGACAGTGTGGAGCAGATTCCTCGATTCTCAGCGCACAGTGGATCACAATCTGCATGTCATATTCAATTCAGTAGGAACTCCACTGACGATTAAAAGCCTGGCTACTGAACTCCAATATATGTATGGCAGACCACTGGAAGTATATGAAGAGACAGTAAGCCGTCTCGTAAAACAGGGTTCAAGAATGTTTTACGTTAATAACGAGCTTATTGCACCAGCCGAATGGCTGCTGAGCACAGACCTTACCTACATCCATCAGCCATATCAGGTGGTGGAGGATCAGGATGCCGATATCCTGTTCTACAACTTCCTTTCAGATGAAGAAACATTGCATCATTCAGCTCTCGCAGAGAGCTGTGGTCTTTCAACCGATCCTGCAACCATTACTGACTTTCTGGAAAAACTGAATATGCCAATTCGATCCAAAGCCATTCAGTTTTTGGCATATCAGAGAGATAGAGATGGTTTTGATGCAGCAAAATTTTACGCTGCACTGGCACTTGAAAGTGACGCCATCTATCTCACAAACGGCACATGGATTAGCAGGAAATATGCTGCTACCCTTTCACAGTATCTGCCTGCCATAGCTAAAATGGATGTGAGCGACAATGCCGAAGTAGAGGTTGAGGTTGTTGCTGAACCGCTGGAGATAACCGGAGATCTGCTTGGGGAATTTGTTGATGCCATACAGGAGAATGATGGATTTACCACAGCTACCGAACTTCTTGCATCGATCCTTGAGATCACTCCATCGATGACAACTTTTGAGCAGGATCTAAATTCAGTCATCGATTCACTCAAAGCAGAAGACAGCATCCTCTGGGTAGGGTCAGACAGATTCACAAATATCGATAACGTTCCACCCTATGTCAATACTGTACCTGCACTTCTGTTATTCGAAGACGAGCGGTATCTGGATGCCGATGGTGAAGAGATCGATGTCTTACTAGAAATTGAGGGACTGGAAGGCGGACTGGATAGAGATATCCTTCTGCCAGTTGTGCAGGACGTTATGGACGAGGAGCCTACTCTATCAGAGGATACCTCTCCCCCATCCTCTGCGAGACTGGTAATTAAGTACCATCACAAACAGATTGGTACCATGCCGCTGGCACATTTCCCTAACAGCTTCTTCCCAAGGGAACCCAAAATACTCGTGGTAGATTTTGAACTTCCAGGAAATCAGGTTGCACATGTATGGGTTAACAATGAGACAAGACTTCTCTATGGCCTGCTAGACTGGTTCCAGCAGATTAAAGTGGACTCTGGAGCAACCTTCACGCTTGAGCGCAAGGAAGATGACAGATTTGTGGTGACCTACAACGAAGAGACCGAGCCTAATATGTTCTTCTCAAGAACAAGACTGAACGATCTGTTAGCACTGCAGGAGCGCGCGGAACTTGAAAAGCTGCCAACTTACGAGATTATTCGTGAAATTATGGAGCACTACAAGAAGGGTATGGAGTTCGTTACGATGCACACGGAAGTCAACATCGTGCGCAGAACATCTCGCCTTGCAGTTGCATCCATATTGTCAGCATATCACTGCTTCTACCAGAGAAATGGAGCCTGGGTTTTCGATCCGAAAAAAGTAGCCCAAGGGTTCGACAAGAGCAAGCGCAAGTATCTGCTTAAGTAGTCACAATTCTGATGCAATGGTGAAGGGGCACTCCTCTGCCCCTTCGGAGTTTTCTACTATGTCTGTTCGTGTTCGTTATGCCCCCAGCCCAACTGGCTCGCCCCATGTGGGTAATCTTCGTACAGCTATCTACAACTGGATCCTTGCACGCAAGGAGGGCGGCCAGTTTATAGCCCGCCTGGAAGATACCGACCGCACACCTGGTAGATATCTGCCTGAAGGTATATGGGAGATTGAAGAGAGCCTTAGATACCTTGGAACCGTGCCCGATGAGTGGTGGGTTGGTGGGGGGAGTGCAGGTCCATACGTACAAAGCGAGCGTCTTGAGAGCTATAAGGTTCATGCTGAGATGCTGATAGAGTCTGGTCATGCCTACAAGTGCTACTGCAGCCGTGAGCGGCTGGAGGCTATGCGCATGGATCAGCAGGCAAAGAATATGCCCACCGGCTATGATCGCACCTGCAGAGATGAAGCTGGCAGATCCAGAATGTATGCACAGCGGTTGGCGGAGCTTGGTCACGAGCCGCCCTATGTGGTGCGCCTTGCAATGCCGCTGGAAGGTCAAACGATTGTGCATGATATGGTAAAAGGCGATATCGTGTATGATAATCGCACTCAGGATGATCAGGTACTTTTAAAAACAGACGGATTTCCTACATACTTTCTCGCCTGTGCCGTGGATGATCACCTTATGGGGATTACTCATGTGATAAGAGGAGATGACTGGCTCTCGAGTGCGGCAAAGTTTGTAGCTGTCATAAATGCATTCGGCTGGGAAGCACCAAAGCTCGCTCATCCGCCGCTCATCCTTGGCGCTGACCGTAAAAAGTTAAGCAAACGGCATGGCTCAACACAGTTTATGGATTTTGTGAAGGAAGGCTACCTTCCAGAAGCTCTATTCAACTTTTTGGTACTTCTAGGATGGTCTGCAGGCGATGAAAACAGAGAGCTTTTCTCCATTGGAGAAATCATTGAACGGTTCAGCCTGCAGGGAATCTCTGAACATCCAGCAATTTTCGATTATGACAAGCTGAAATGGATCAATGGTCAATACATCAGACAAAGTCCTCAGGGTCGCATTATTGGTCTGTGTATTCCCTATCTCATCAAAGCCGGTCTAATCTCCGCCGAGCCAACTGCTGAGGAACTCGAGATTGCCAGGCGAGTAATCCCACTTGAAATTGAGCGTATGAAGGTTCTTTCTGAGGTTGCAGATCTCACAGCCTACTTTTTTAAGGATCTGGACTATCCGTCGGGCTACGAAGAAAAGGCAGTGGCAAAATGGTTCAAAGTTGAGCATCTTAAGCCTATGCTGCTAGAAGAGATAACCCTTCTCTCAAATCTCAAAGATTGGGAAGTGGAAGGAATTGAGAAAGTTATTCGCGAAATAGGTGACAAGTTAGAGCTTAAGTTCTCTGAGGTGATCCATCCAACCAGGGTTGCAGTTACGGGCAGAACCGTTGGACCTGGTCTTTTTGAAGCAATATGGGGTTTGGGGCGCGAAACAACAATTCTACGATTGCAAAGAGTTTTCGACCGGGTATAATGCTGAACTGGAGAAGTCAATGGATGATATTATAGATGTAAATACTCTATTCGGATCTTTACCTCAACTTAATGCGGACATGACACTTGAGACTCTCCAGAACATGATGGAGCGTCATGGAATCGGTAACGCATGCACGCTTTCCACCACTGGCATACTTATCGATCCAGATACAGGGAACACGCAAACGCGCGCAACCTGTGCCAGTAACTCCAGTCTGCTTCCAGTAGCAACCCTGAATCCCAAACGCTTCTACGGAACCCTTTCTCCCGTGGCCACAATGCAGATTGAAGACTGCTGTCTGATTCGCTTTTTTCCAGGGATTCAGGAATGGCCAGTCGATTTTGCCCCTTTCCGAGCAATTCTCAGCCTGCTTAAACGCATGGAAAAACCCCATCCCATCATGGTGGACATCTCGGCTTCGGGTCAGATTACAACTTTAATGTCACTTGCTAACGACTATCCCTCACCGATTATTTTAGCTTCCGTAGATAGTACAGTCCTCTCGGAAGCATTTCTGGTAATGAAAAACTGTCCCACGTGGTTAATTGAGACATCACACCTCATAGCAACCGGAGCCATAGCATATATGGTCCAGTCATTGGGAGCTGAAAGGGTGCTGTTTGGCAGCGGCGCTCCTGTGCGATCAGTAGCATCCGCACTTCAGGTTTTAGAGGCAGCCGGACTGGATGAGAAATCGTCATCACTTGTAATGCGGGAAAATGCGATAAGAACCCTTGGTATAAGATAGAAGAAAGGTGAACCACAATGTGCGCATTTGACTGTCGGGTTAACCTGGGTGAAATACTTGTTCCAGGCTACTGCCGTTCGGCCTCCGAAGTCTCAGAGCTTCTTGCCAAGCGGGGCATAGAACGTGCTATCGTATGTTCGGCGTATGCGGCAAATGTAGATCCTCTCACAGGAAACCAGATGCTGAAGGGCACACTGGATGAACATCCTGAATTCTATGGCTGCCTCACTGCTCATCTTGGACGTCCAACAGCATCCATACAATCCATTAGAGACCTTCTGGGTAACCGAAGATTTGTTGCCACAATGCTTGTTAACCAGTTTATAAATGAACCATTAAAGCCAATTATAGCGGAAGAAATTTTAAATGCCTGCCGGAGGTTTCAGAAACCTATCTATATCCATACGCCGAATGGAGATTGCGTGGAGGTTGCACTCCATCTTGCAAAAAGCTACACCATGCACCGCTTTGTGTTGTTGGGTATGGGTGGTCCAGACTGGCGCTCCGCAGTTGGCGCGGCTCATCAGATGACGAATATCATGCTGGAAATCTCAGGACCTCCTGATCTTCGAAAAATCCCTTATGCTCTGGAAGTACTTGGTCCTCAAAGAATGGTATTTGGCAGCGGTATGCCTGCAATGGATCCCGCTGCCTTAATAGGTCTCCTGGACGATCTGAACTTACGGCCAGGGGATAGAAGACGCATACTTTCTGATAATGCTGACAGACTGTTTGGCCTGGCAGAGATGAACGACTAGCTCCCTAGTTTGCGGAGTTCGTTACTCTCCATGCACGCAGTCTCTCCAGTTCAAAAGCCAGTACAGATGCAGGAATGTCCGAAGCGTTTGCGATGCGTTCCAATACCCTTGCAAGTCCCCGTTCTGCGATCTCATCGGGCTGTGCACCGTAAAGGTTATCCATCGCCTCCGACACTACGTAGAGCGCTTCGTTAGCATAACGAGCCTTGCCCTGAGGCATTGCCCGCATGGGTGACTGAGCATAGAGACGAGCAATCTGCTCATAGAGCCCCTCCCAGCCTTCTGCCTGACGATCGGATACCATTCGGGATTTACCATCGTCTGACCTGATGGCGGCAACCCGCAGCTCTCTCGCTTTAACAAGGCTCCAGTCATCCGCTGTATCACCCTCGATCACCCTGACTACCAGATTCTGATTAAAAAGTTCCTGAGTAACTTCGCGCATAATATGCTGGTTGGCGCTCTGTTGCAAATATCCCATCAGGTTAGACTTGGAAACAGAAAGACCCAGGATCAGAACGCCATCCTCCAGGGTGATAGGCTTACAGTTTTCTAAAGCCTCCCAGAATGGCTGGCTGGTACTGCGATCCTTCAAACGCTCCACGCAGTTAGCCCAAAGTACGTTTAGTGCAGCGGAATCCATAGGAAACAGTGCTCCATGTAGTTGTTTTGCATTACTCTAAAATAAATGCAGTGGAAGAATTATACTCGGTGTGACCTCACTTTCGCATCATCTTTATTACAACTGTTCTCAACCAGTTACAAAATAGATAAATATCCTCTAAACAGTTCCGGAACATGAAATTGCATGGGAAGCAGATTTATACTTCGAGAAAATGAAAACCACTCCCATATTTAGAACTAATACTAGAACTGAACAGTTTTGAAATCAGGTTAAATTAGACTGCCCGTTAACTTTATGTCCTGTATTGTTACATCCATACAATAAATGACTGGGGAAGTAACAGCAGATACCAAATATGCCAGCATGGCTAGCGGATCCAGTTAATGATCTGAATAAGTTCGTGTAAAGGAAATAAAATAAAAATATCGCTTGACATTTTTATTGTATCTGGTATAATTGGCGCATCATGGCAACCAAAGGTACCATAACTGGTTCAGTTTCTCCATCTGTTCGACATATTGCAGAAACCATAGAGTATAGAATCCAGTCTGGAGAATATCCTCATGGGAGATGGCTTCCCAGTGAGAGAGAGATATCTGTGGAATTTGGCGTCAGTCGAAATGTGGTGAAATCTGTGGTGAAAGAGCTGGAGAATCGAAATCTTATCTCCTGTTCTTTACGCTGCCGTCCCGTAGTGAACAGAATAGGTGAATCCTCTAATAACTCTCCTATTATGAGAACCCGTCGAAAGACGATTGGATTATGGATCTGGCCACTATCGGGTTATGCTCCCACCGCTAGCATTGTTAACGGAATAAACAGCGGCCTGGACCATGATGCTTACAGACTGATTGTTACAGGTGCCACCGAGCCTTCCTGGGATGCCGCTATGCGCTCCGAGTCGCAGTTTCTGCTGCGTATGGCAAGCGATGAAGACATTACAGGAATTATCCTGTGGTGCCTCGGAGGAAGTGCAAGCCTTCCCGCGCTGAACACCATCAAGCAGGCAGGTATTCCACTTGTGTTTATAGATAGAAGACCGCCCAGAGATTTTGATGCAGATTATGTGGGTGTGGATAACATCTACTCAGCGGAGGTGGTTGTAAACCATCTGATTGACCAGGGACACAGCAGAATTGCACACATCAGTAACCTGGACACTGCATCCACAGTCAAAGAACGCAGGGAAGGTTACAGGATTGCCCTGGCAAAACACGGTATCCCCTATTCCCAGGAACTTGATCTGAAGCTGTACAGTGAGAGCACTGATCAGACAGATGTGGAAGCAAACCTGATGCTGGATGAGCTGCTTGGCCTTCCATCACCACCCACAGCCATATTTGCTGTTAACGATATTATAGCCATGAGAATGCAGCGTGTATTGACTTCCCGTGGCATACGCATTCCGCAAGAGATGGCTCTAGCGGGATTTGACGGGGTAGAGACTGAGACCCATACAGATGCTACCCTAACCACTGCATGCCAACCATTCGAGCGAATTGGATCACATGCTGCTCGATTACTTATGCAGAGGGTACAGGGGATGCTCCCAGAGGCGTCACAACACCATGTTCTGGAAGCTCCCCTTCTCATTCGCTCATCAACGTGCAAACTTGCTTCTGGTGTATGCCCACCCATTTGAACCAGAGATGCCAGCACATTTTATGGCGTCAATATTTAGACGCCCTGAGGAGGAAAATATGATGAAAACCTGCACAAATAAAGGTTTTACGCTCATTGAACTGTTAGTTGTTATCGCAATCATCGCTATACTTGCCGCTATCCTCTTCCCGGTCTTTGCTCAGGCTAGAGAAAAGGCACGCGCAATTGCTTGTCTCTCCAACATCAATCAGATTTCACTCGGGATTCTTCAGTATGAGCAGGATTACGATGAGCGGATGGTACCGGTCATCAATGACGCCAAAGGAGCTATTCAACCTGGCTGGTGGTGGTTTGATGATCCCAATAACCTCGACTGGTGCTCTACCATTGAGCCATACGTAAAGTCTCCTTTGTCAGGAGGAGCTTCAGTATTCCACTGTCCAGACCTTGAGGCTGATTTCTACCATCAATGGTCTGGCACACCTACTAATGGCGATCAATCGTGGAGTTCATACTTTGTAAACTATGGATTAAATCTCGACTATCTACAACCAGATCCAAACTGTAATCCAGCCGATCTACTGCCAAATGCATTAGCCAGTTTTGGAATTCCTGTTACTGATGCTCAGATTCAGGTTCCTGCTCAAACGGTTCTTGCCACAGATACCAAACCAAATGTAATTTTATCTGGTCCTGGTACACAAGAATTTTACCCAAGCAATATGGTTGATTCCCCTGCGGACTTTGGACCTAATTCCAGTGCATGCGGACTGGATGCATGGGGTTATAATGATGCATTTGAAAGTAACATTGGAATCGGTGGACCTACCGGTTCACTAGATTCTTCTACTAACGAGTTCGACATTCGTCACTCAGGAGGTGGGAATGTTGCATTCTGTGATGGTCATACGAAATGGATGACACCAGGTGCTCTGGCTGCTGGCACAAACTGGACTGTAAACAGTCCTGATGGTTCTGTAGGCATCACAGATCTAAGCCAGTATCTTTGGTCCACCAGCAAATCAGGAACAGATATGTAATTTCCAGGTTTCCATCCAGCTCATTTAGTAAATGAGCTGGATAAAGGAGAAACAATGCGTCTTATATCGAGTCATAAACAAAGTATCAGGTATTTTGCAGGTATTTTTTGTGCAGCGTGGATTTGCAGCGGCTGCAGTCATTCAGATCCTACTGAAACAGCAGCGCCGCCTCCACCACCAGGAGCGGTCGCTCCTCCGCCAGTTGCACATAATTTTCCTCACCATAAACTCCCACCGTTGGTGGCACCACCTAAAAGCTAAATAACCATCCTGTCTAAATGTTTGAAATTAAAAATCTGTCCTGCATTCTAATTTTTGAAAGAATGCAGGTTTTTTTTATGTACTCTGAAATAGGGTATTTATAGATAATTCAATAACTAGAAAGTAATTACAACTACTCATAGATGACTCATACTCGCATAAAAATCTGTGGTATCACGAACATGGAGGATGCCAGGCTAGCGGTTGAGCTAGGGGCAGATGCCCTTGGCTTCATCTTTGTGCCGGATACTCCAAGATTTGTACAGGATTTCGGTCTCATCGCTTCCATCCTGTCCTCCATACCACCTTTTGTCACAGCAGTCGCAGTGTGCAGCTCCACTGCTCAGGTTCCAGATCTCTCGCTCTTTCAGGCTGTGCAGATCTACTCACCCATATCCAGCTCCATCCCACAAGGCATGAAACTGATTCGCGCTGTACGAGTGAAGGACGAGGGCAGCCTGAATGAGATTGCTTCCATATTACAGCACGACCATCCTCACACTCTGCTGCTGGATGCTTACCATGCAGGTGCCCTTGGAGGGACAGGAGCAACGTTTAACTGGGGGCTTGCCACACGCGTAATCGACACCTTCCACACGCCAATCATCCTGGCAGGAGGGCTTACCCCAGATAACGTGGCATTGGCTGTCTCCACGGTTCGCCCCTTTGCAGTAGATGTGTCCAGCGGCGTTGAACGTGCGCCAGGCAAGAAAGATCCTGCCAGGCTGAGGGATTTCATTGCAAACGTTCGAGCAGTGCGGTAACTTTCTTTCTATACCTTCACGCTAGTACCGTGCATAACAATCAGTGTGATGGAGTAGGCAGGGAAAGAGTAGCGTCCAGTACCACTCACGGGGGTTGCCACTTTCGTGGGAACAATATGAGATAGATCCGATTGTGAGTAAAGATACCCCTTCATAACTCCTCCAACACGAAATCCTGTTATTGTCAGTCTGCTGGTAATTACATGGTGCGTCTTGTTCAGAACCATTAACGTGAGTGTTTTGTCACTGTGCCGTTCAGCTGCATAGATGGCTAATGCATTCTGATTGGTGCTGTCCGCTTCCACCGATTCGCTGCCAAACCGGCCACCCTCACCGTTGTAGTCGCGGTACATCCTGAAAGCAAATGCGCCTGGCTGATCGGGCGTGGGTGGACCCCATAGTGTAGCCAGATCCAGCCCCTGCCTGCCAAATATGCCAAGTACATCCGCCTCGGTGATTGCCCCATTCATGGATTCCAGACCACCCCAGTTGTATTCTGTGATTGCCGTCTTGGTGCCAGGATAGTACTTTTTAATCCATCCCTGCATACGGGGTATGAGCTTGATTGCCCCTGAATACTGACCGATCCAGTTCTTCTCAACATATGCTGGATCCCAGAGTGACCTTGTTGACTCCAGCCGAATCTTCTGTGATGCCGCATCCCCTGCAGGCTGTAAAGCTCCCGACGACTGACCAGTCTGGGTGAAAGGATAGTAATGTTCATCAAAGTAGTTCAAGAGTCGTACCCCATACTTGTCCTGATAGGCTTTCATGGCGACAAGATATCTTTCAGCATTCCACAACCCACCATGCTTTTCCGGCGAGCCCTTATAGACAGCCCAGCCAAAGTCGCTTGGACCTAATATGCTGTCAGTTGGATCTGCCTTTTTGACCGCTGCCGCATACTGCAAAGTTCGAGCTATGATCTCACTATATCCGGGCTGAACTGGAACTACGTCCCGGTCTGTATTTGCCCAGCCTGACGGCTCATTGTCCATCTGAAAAATGGCAACGCCTCCGTGGTCTGCATTTTTGTACTTTTTCACAAGATATTTCACCCAGGCAACCTGATAAGACGGGCTGTTAGGCTGGTTAATTCTTAGCATCTGCTGCGGTGTCAGGACTATCTTGGAACCATCCTGTCTTATCCCGTTCCCTGCATCTGTCTGCTTCCCATTCACCACAGGATGTACGTAGGGGTTTACAGACTGTTGTGGACCAAATAGCGAAACAGGAAAGCTGCAGTTAGTCTGGCTGACACTGTCGATCAATGGGATAATAGGTATAGTGACAATCGCTTTTCCACCACACTGCTTCGTACGGTTGATGAACGCATCGACTGAAGCACTTGGCACAGGGTTTGCCTCACCGTTCCCCGCCATAAAATACCAGTCACCACCTGAGTTTGTAGAATCTATTTTCCAGTTATAGCGAGTAGTTGCATCACCACCCAATCGCATAACCGGCACTCCAATCGCCTTCCAGCCGGCGAACATATCAGGATCAGAGCCTATATCGTTCAGACCATATATTAGGGGACTAATTGGATGTCTGTTCGCGCTTACATTCACCTTTAGGAAGAACGAATCTGAGTGCATTCCAGACTGTGCAGCATAAGCATCCGCAGATAACAGTCCACTCAGAAGAAAACTGGTGAGTATGGATAAGGTCTTGTAGTTCATGAGGGTCTCTCCAATTCGGGATGATGAGTACAGCGTAGGCTAAGAGATGAATTATGACACTTGTGAGTTTAAGATTGCAATTGATATCTGAAATTATAGCTGAATCTGAAAAAACATATCGATATACGAATAATGTTCGTTAATGCTTTATGTTACATATAGCTGCTGAACAGAGATGGGAAACCACGTTATGCATTCACCAGAGAGAAATTGATAACTATATGGGATTTGGCCAATCTAAACGCTGCTCTTAGCTATGGTGTGATTCGGGTTGCGATCCTGTGTATGAAACCTGGATCTGGTACTTTGACAGCTTTAGCCCGCTCTTCGCTTCTTGATTGCCTGGATTCAGCAGCAGTGTCTGTCTGTACTCCACACAGCTTCCGGGTATTTGCGCTGCCTGCAATACTGAGCCGATAAAGCGAGATGAGCGTGCCAGTCTGAAAAGTTCTTTGTAATTCGACCAATCAACTTTTCGATCATAGCCTTCTGGGTGCTGATGGCTCTGTATCTTGCAAGAAGTGATTCTCCAGCATGTCCCTCTCCCTCTTTTATCAGCAGGGAACCCATCATTTTGTCCGTTTGACGGTAATCAGGATGTATGTGTGAGACCTCTTTCAGATACTTAAGTGAATCTGCTGGCCGGGACATGAGTAGATAAGCTTTTGCAGCAATATAGTAGATCTGTAATGATCCGGGCACAGTACGCATTACCTCAAAAAGTGTTCCCAGTGCCTCTTCTGGCTGTCCCATTGTCAGCTGAATTCTGGCTTTCTCAACAAGCAACGGTGTGGAATTTTCATCATGCAGCAAGCCTTCAATCACACATTTCTGTGCTTTTGTTGTGTTGCCCTCTATGCGATAGACCTCTGCCAGTGGCAGAAGCAGACGCTCATTGTGAGGCCATATCTTCAGTGCAGAAAGTATCTGAGACTGAGATCTCCTGTAATCGCCGGACAGGTAGAGTGATGATGCATAGCCTAACTGCTCTCTCATGGAGTTCGGATGTCTGCGAATTGCCTCGCCCATCAGTGTCTCAGCGGGATACCACCATTGCAGCCTGTTATAGATACTGTCGAGATTAACCAGGGCATCCACGTTATCGGGGTTTAACTGGATTGCATGCTGATAGGCAATGACTGCAAGATCTAGCCTGCCGCTGCCAGAATAGGTATTACCCATACCCACATAGAGCACTGGGTTATGGGGCTGAAGGTGAATTGCTGCCTGCCATTCTGTTTCAGCGTTGTGCAAATCACCACTTAGTGAGAGCAGATAGGCCAGCTGTGCCCTGGCTGCCACATTAGCAGGTGTCGATTTCACCATTAAAGCTGCTCGCTTCAATCTGTTCTGCAGTGTCTCCTCTTTGCTTAAAAGTTCATACTGTTTCAAGCTTGAGTTTCTCAGTTTATTGGTATTTGTTTGGAGTCAGTTGCGAAGAGGGAGTGTGATTGCGACTGCAACAACTGCTGCCACCACCAGCCCAATTATAGTCTGCTGGTTATTTATGCGCTGCTTCTTAACTTGTTCCACCTGTCTGTTAACTGGGGATGTCATAGCTTAAGTCTACCATACTGTAACCAATGAGTTATGTTTGTATATTCATAAAACTGCAGGCTTACCATTCATGCTGCCATGTATGATAAGCCTGTTTTTTCAATACCTTCGCATAACTGGATATCTCATCCCTTAAGATGACTAGTTCACTCGTTTCTCAATCTTTTTGGCAGGTTTGCTGCCAGGATGATTATCTACATAAGCTTCGGTAACAGGATTATCCATCGTTATTGATGGCATGAGCCTGGCATCTGCATAGTCAGGATCGCCTGGTATAACTGCTTTCGCCGGATCGAAAATTTGAGGATCAACAGGTAGAACGTTATAAGGTGTGAAATCGGGATGGGTTGTGAAACAGTCAGAAAAATCGTTGCTAACTGCATCATCGATATTCAACGGACCAAGACCGAAGATCTCATACATTGTGCGATGCATACTTACGATGGTAGTATGCCTGTGGCTCACATAGTGTCTCTTCACCCAGGGCGAAATGATCAACTCAACTCCACGGCATCTATCCACATGGTCTGGCTCACCACCAGAGTCGTCTTCGGTTACGAAGATCGCCATATGTTTCCACTCTGGTGTATGCGAAAGAAAGTCAACGATTCTGCCAAGAGCCAGGTCGTCATCTGCCATCCAGGAAGCAACATAAGGATATCCACGTTTGGGATTGGGATCGGTGCCATGGTCGTTACATAGATCCACACACAGGAACTGAGGCATAGGTTTGCCTTTGTTTAGGTAGTTTGTTGTGATATCTTTTTCAAACCAGTGTGCTCGGTACTGGTCGGGAATATTCATGTTGAATAGTGGAAACCCGAAGCATGTGTTGTCAAACAGGCACTTCTCCATAGGTATGTTTACTGTCTCGCGTGCCCCGGTGGGTGCTTCCTTATCATCCTCAAGCACGCCGGCAAACTCAAAACCTTCTCCATAATTCCTGAACGTGATTCCATGATTTGCAAGGTGATCCCACATCGATCCTGCCTCAGGATAGTCTTCTGGCGCCATACCTGCATTGGAATCAAATGGCACCAGTCTTCCGGGAGCGCGGTTGTCTGGCATCCAGTTCCACCCGAGAGTATAGAGCATCTGGCACCAGTTATTGGGCTTAACATCCACGAGCCATCTGTGCCCCATACCAGACATCTCGGGCATCATATAGTAGTTGTCACTCACCGTAAACTCTCTTGCAAGGGCATTATGATTAACCATTACCGGCACATCATGTAAAGTAGGCTCGCCAGGAGCTGATATGTCCTGGTGTAATCCCCACCGTAGTAGAGAGGGATCCGATCTTGCACCAGGGATATGATCAAATATTGTATCGTATGTGTGATTCTCTTTTAGGATGAACACAACCGTGCGGATATCTGGTGACTTCACACCTGGGGTTGTGGGGATTACAGGAGATTCCATTGAGGGGAGATCGGCAATCCTGTTTATAAAGCCATTGCATATCAATACCCTCTGAGTAAGCTCTTTCAGAGCAGAGTCAGTAGGCGTAGGCAGGCTTGTAAACGAACCCATCATGCCAAGGTATGGACTGTTTGGCTTTTCCAGACCTGCATTCGGCCCATAACCATAACCTCTGAAGCAGATTACACACAGATGGGATCCATCTTTTGAGATTCCAACTCTGTATGGGTACCATGCTGTAGGGATCTGACCAACTATTTCGCCAGTATGTGTGTCCATCACTCCAATGGCATTAATGCCGATCTCAGCAATATATAGTCTGGAACCATCAGGTGAGATAGCCATTCCTGCAGGCTCAACTCCTCGCAGCTTTGCCACCAGTGGTGAGGGTGAAATGAGAGTGCGATGTACTATTTCACCTGTCCGGGTATCTAGCTGCTCTATCAGGTCATCATTATTATCCGAGATATAGATAGTATGACCGTATGCCAGCAGAAAGTTCGGTGCACTGCCTCCAATCGCCTTTCTACCGTCAACACTCTGTCCAACAGGAACACCTGTTTTCACACGCTCAACTACCTTCAGGCTGGAAGGGTTAGAGACATCCACGCCCCAAACTGAGTAGGTGGCTATCGCATTGGGATCATTTAGCCCGGGAACATCGCGCCCCTCCATATTGACTCCTGATCTGGCCTGCCTGGACGGTACTCCAAAAGGAGGGTGTGTAAGGCCGCGTTGAGGATACCCAGCTGGGGCTTTGGGTACGAGATGATATCGGAACATTCCAATATTGGCAACATAAACCCTGTTTCCAGCAACAGCGAGGGCATATGGATAGTAGCCAACTTTAACGGAACCTAGAAGCTTACCTGTGTAAGCGTTGAGAGTTACCAGGCGGAAGTTAGCCACATCTGCACAATAGAGGGTGGACCCATCGGCACTTAAGCGAATGCACTGGGTTACACTGTTGGAATATCTGCTGCCATTCACATCGCCATTGATTGTATAGAAGGCTGTCTCCGCACCAGTAGCCACATCAAACTTGTAGATCCCGCCATCGTCTCCCGCTGCTCTGTAAAGGTATTTGCCGTCTGGAGAGAATACCGCAGATCCACCCTCCGACTTATGGGTTGGAATAACTGTTTTAACCATCGGGTTTGCACTAGCCCAGTTGTAGATGAACTCTCCAGGCACCCCACTGGATACATAGGCAGTTTTACCATCCGGGCTGATTGCAAGTCCGTGTGGCCATTTCGCCACAGGCATCGAGCGTCCATCTGGCTGCAACAGTCGTCCTGTAGGCAGAATGGTAGTGCCAGCAGGGTTTAAATCGGCATAAGAGTTCACCGAAGGTGCATGTAAATAGACGGGCTGGGAGCAGATGCCGGGATTGGAAAGTAGCAGCCCAAGTATCACTCCAATAGCAAGTATGCGTCCTCGCATCGAGGTCCTCCTGATATCATATGAATATCCGCCAGCTCATACAAAGTCGAATGAGTATGGCAGTTCCAATAGATTATGCAGTGCAAATAATTAAGGATATATTAAGGTTTCATGAGATATTCAGAATTAGCAAACCAATCGAAAAGTGAACCGTAACACAATTGAGGATGAATTCCGTCATATCTCATTGAACCTGATGTATACTCTAGTTACATAGTGCTGCCCCAGCAAAGTTGGAAGCCGCTTTACAAATTGCTGAATGGCTTGCATACACTGTCTACCTGAATAAATTTACATAATCCATGCGACGGTATCCGAGGTCTCCTCGTCATTTCACTGTAGAAGAAGGAGCAGAGAAGAGATGCTTAAACGGTTTTCCCATACTTTCACAATCCTGCAAAGAGTAGTTACAAGTACATACCTGCTTGGGAGCACAATAAGCTCTCCTCTCCCGGCAAATGCAGCACTACCTCTGCCGCTTCATATTCAGGGCACTCAGGTAATGAATAGCAACAACCAGCCTGTATGGCTGAGAGGAGTAGATGCCGCCAGTATGGAATGGACAAGTGATGGGCAGGGGCATATCCTTACAACCATTCATGTTGCAGTTAAGGATTGGCATGCCAACATCATACGTCTACCTCTTTCTCAGGACAGATGGTTTGGCAAAGCGCGTGGCCAGCAGTTTAAGGGCAAACATTACCGCACACTCATCCAGAAGATTGTGCATACCTGTAACTCTCTTGGAAGTTACATCATCCTGGACATGCACTGGTCAGACGAAGGTGTATGGGGTAATCAGATAGGTCAGCATAAGATGCCGGACAAGAATACCCTTGCATTCTGGAAGAGTTTCGCCCGGGTATACAGGAACTATCCTGGAGTCCTGTTTGACCTCTATAATGAGCCTCATGACATCAGTTGGCAAGTATGGAAATATGGCGGCCCTGTCACTGAAAATGACAGAAAGACAGGTAAAAGCATGACCTACAGAGCAGTGGGTATGCAGACGCTTCTTAATGCCGTTAGGAGCACAGGAGCCAAAAATGTGGTTGTTGCAGGTGGGATTAACTGGGCTTACGACATGACTGGATTCTTGAACGGATATCAGCTTTCAGACCCCAATGGCAACGGTGTCATATATGCAAACCATAACTATCCTTTCAAAGGGGAGACCTTTGCCCAATGGCTTAAAGAGATGAAGACAGCCACGGCGAAAATCCCTGTTATCGTCAGCGAGTTTGGAGCAAATCCTAACCCTCCAAGCAATACGAACTTTATATGGATCCGTGAAGTATTGCAGGCACTCGAATCGCATCACTGGAACTGGACTGCATGGGACATGCATCCATCAGCCAGCCCTGACCTTATCAACGACTGGAACTATACGCCTACTTCATACTTTGGTATCTACGTGAAAGAGGCACTCGATAACACGCTCCCTCCCTACACAGCTCCACCCGGTGCAGAAAATAACCCTTCCACACCACAATGACACATCACCATATTCTTCCAACAAGAACCAATCTTCATGGACATTTTTCGCGTGAGATGAAGCCTGTACTTACAATCGATTCCGGGGATATTGTTACCTACAAAACTCTGGATGCAGGCTGGTGGTTAATGGAACAGGAGGACCCGTTTAACCCGAAAGATAAATTTCCAGACCGTCATCCAGATTTCGATATTGGGCACGCACTGTGTGGCCCCATATTCATTAGAGGTGCTTTGCCTGGCATGGTATTAGAGATAAAAATTAGAAAAGTAGTACCTGCTAATTGGGGCTGGTCAATTGGTGGAGGCTTTCCAAGCCCCGTTAATGACCGCCTGGAAGTATCAGGCATGCCTCGATTGTTCACTGCATGGAAAATTGATCTTGTCAAAAATGCTGCCTACTCGGCTGATGGTCATACTTTAAAGCTGAAGCCATTTATGGGATTAATGGGAATGCCTGCTGACGAGCCAGGTATCCTTTCGACGACACCTCCTCGCCATACGGGTGGGAATATAGACTGTAAGGAGTTAGTGGAAAACAGCAGCCTTTTCCTGCCAATTGCTGTACCGGGGGGCCTTTTCTCAGTGGGCGATGGTCACGCTGTTCAGGGAGATGGCGAGGTCTCTGGCGTAGCACTGGAATGCCCTATGGAACAGGTTGAACTTGAGTTTGTACTGCATGAGAACAAACAGCTAAGCCTGCCTCGTGCAAACACTCCATCAGGCTGGCTGACATTTGGCTTTCATGAAGATCTGAACGAAGCAACAGTCTTAGCCCTGGACTCCATGTTACAGCTCATGGATGAACTTCATCATCTGAAGAGGACAGAGGCACTCATGCTCGCGAGTCTCGTGGTAGATCTGCGGATTACCCAAGTGGTAAATAAGCTTTGTGGTGTGCATGCAGTGCTGCCCCATGGAGTTCTAACCTCGTAGCAGCCAAATTCGAAGACAGATCTTTCGCGTTCAGTACGATGACACCCATTCAGGGACTGATCTTACCACCACAAATACGGAACTATGCCCTTCACATTACGCATATACTCTTTATACTGACTGCCAAATGTCTCTATCATTAATTTCTCCTCTATACGTGCTTTTACTACGAAGCTTATAAACAGAAAGATAAACAGCAGCAGGGAGCGAGTTTGGGTTTGTTCAAACGCGGTACCTAGAATCGCAAGAAGAAATCCAGCATAAATTGGATGACGCACAAATCTGTATGGTCCTTCAATAATTAAATTGTGATCCATCTTCACAGTGGGGTTGGCACTCCAGTTAGATCCGAGAAAGAATCTCGCCCAAACTGCCAAACCTAAACCCAGCGCGGTTAATATAAAGCCAAATAGAGAGACAGGAACGGATTGGGGCAGAAAATGCTTATTAAGAATATTATTATGAACTGCAGCGATGTACACAATAACAACAGCCGCTATACTTGCAACATATTGAATTTTCATCTGTTTGGGCAGTTTTCTAAGAGTAGCCTTGTTGCCAAATGATCTAACTACCCAGAGAATGATTACTGCAATCCATAATAAGAGTGTTATATTGTTTATATCAGTCTGCATCATCTTGTCTCCTTATCCACCATATACAACTCTCTGGATGCATTCGAAACAGGCTATTTCACATAATCAATATTAAGAAATCACATCATGCCAAGTGCAATGTTGACATCTATCCAGCGCTTCAGATGAGAACCAACCCTGTGCTCCGCTTGAAAGCCAAGCTTCAGATACGTTTTGATTGCAGGCAGCCGGAAATCCTGTGTTTCAAGTACGGCATCCTTACAGCCCATTGCCATGAATGCATTCAATACTCCTACGGTAACTGCGATTCCAAGTTTCATGCCTCTATGATTTGGAGACACTGCCACCCAGTGAAGATAGCCTGAACCGGGAAACTCTACAGGTGATATCCTGGCTGAAGCTGTCGCTACCACTCGCGAATGATGAGCGACCACATACGTGGTGATGTTATCTGGCAGAATAAGCTCATCCATTACCTTGTCGGGTGTCCAGGAAGAGTCCTCAAACGCATCTCCCAGCAGTTTTGCCAGAGAATCCAGATCCCCCTGAGAATACTCTCTCCAGAAATAGGCTGTCGGCAGCTCCATTGGCAAAGGGAGTCCCGTTAGATCTGGGCGTCGCATGAAAAGGCAGGAGGCTTCTTCTTCATGCCTGTTAGAATCGAAACTTTCAGGAGACATTCGCTGCATCTAATCTGCGTTTAGCTTCTGCATAAACCTCTGGGGATAGCGCGCCCCTCATTGCCGCTTCCACATTCATCTGAAGATGATTCGGGTTTTTAGTGCCCACGATGTTTGTATGCATTCCAGGATGCGAATTGGTGAAACGAAGCAGAAACTGTGTACGCGACTCACCCTCCTCCAGCAGTTCATCCAGCCCTGCCTTCTCCCAGAAGCCCCACCGGTCCTGGTTACCCATCCCTTCACCCGGCTCACCACGCGCCACGCCACCTCGTACAATCACCCCCGCCCCAGCATCGGCGGCCTTCTGGATCAGCTCCTCATGCTGTCTCTCTAAAGCCGAGTAGGGAATTTGAAAGGCGTCGAAAACACCCCAGCCAATGTAAACAGAGAGGTGAGGCTCTGTGGAGGAGCAGCCAATCCATCGAACCTTGCCCTGCTGCTTCATCTCCTGAAGCACAGCAACCAGATCACCCTGCTCACACTGCTCTACCGAGGGATTATGGAGCTGGATCAGGTCCACATGGTCTGTCTTCATGCGCTCCAAACTCTCATGCAGACCACGAAACAGGTTCTCGCGAGTCCATACGTGAGGGGTCTCGTCCGTGGTGTCATCCTTGCGAACCACCGTGCAGCCACACTTGGTGGCCAGTGTGAACTCAGCCCGACGGTGGGACAGGAAACGGCCTATATACTCTTCACTCCTGCCATAGTCGTTTGCAGTATCGATAAAGTTTATGCCTGCATCCAGCACACTGTTAAGGATGGCACCCGCCTCCTCATCGGTTACGGGTCGCCCGCCCCATATACGAGTACCTCGAACTTCCATTGCACCGTAGCCCAACTTAGTCACTTCAATGCCAGTCCTGCCTAAAGTATTCAATGGCAGACCAGTATTAATATATCCCTGTGTCATAGTTTCTATTCTCCTTGCAATCAGCGATGATTTATATGCCTATAGTATGGACTAATTTTGCTCTTGCCATGCACTCTTTATGATAATGATTGCCTGTTAGAAATGAATTTTTGGAAATCGGGAACTTTGCAAACCATAGTATTGTTTTAAATTGCAGATGGTTAGCTATCAGGTTAATAACACATACCAGCAGTACTTATAAGCAAGCTAACCAATGACTAAAGGAGGTCATGGATAACCAAAAATAGATTCTATTGTCCTTTACAGATATCAATTATTTAGTCTATAATTGATGCGAGAGATGCAAACGAATTGCACTCTCCGTTCTATCTCTTCCTTCTATTACCGTTTGTGCCATTTGAGGAAGGCACAAGGAGAAAAGCATTGAACGTTAATAACTACCATCTTGCCCCCCCCCCCTAACAGATCTACATACAATAGTATTGCAACTAAATCAGATAGGATTCCGATAGTTACTCTACTATTATGCCGTGTAATTCGTACATTAGTTGGAGTCTCTCTGAGAGCTTTATTAGTGTATCTCTTACTACCCATACAATGTTCTTATGCTGGATCACCACCAACTAATGGATCTTATGGTCCTCCAATCTATTCTGGCGGTACACAAACAACATTTCAATTTCCAGGAGGTACCAAATATGGTTTACAAACCCCTGGTTATGGCGGAGGTGGATCTGGACCTGCATCCTGTTCAGGTGATATTACTGTCAAGTTTATATGGGACCCTGGATCTAATAATTCACCACCACCTGATGCTGTGATTGTAGAACAGACATGTAATGCAAGCTGGTTTTCACCTGTTCAAGATGGTTCATGCGACGATGGGTTGGGAAATTCGGAACAAACTTCAAGTACTCCAACTCCATATGGACCATACCCTGTGATGTATTCTGGGGTGTCAAAAGGAACATCATATAGTTCTGTAAAACCTGCATCCGATGGCAGTATTACAATTCATTGTTCCCCTTTCGCTTCCTGCCCATTTTTTGGACCATCACAAGCAACCGTTTGGTATTCTGCATCGATTTGCAATCCGCTTGTGGTGTCTGGAGTTACATCAGTGAATGGCCAGGATGAGATTTTGTCCGGACAGCTGTGTAATGCTACTCTTCAACTTCCTGGAGGATTTACATGCTCATCTTGCGACTGGTCAATATCAGGAACTAACTACAGTAATTGGAACGTAACAACTCCAATTGGACCTGAGCCAATGGCTGTAACTCCATTGTCATTTACATATTCCCCTAATGTTAGCACCTGTACTAGCCCCAATTGGTATTGGGATGATACAGTATTGCTTATAAATAAAGAGACGGTTAGCTGTACTGCTGATTTGATTGCACCTGATAAAACCACATTCACCGCTTCTTTCAGTAAGAACGTAACCGAGTTAGCTCCAACATCAACAATGTTAGGTACTGTAGGAACTTCTAGTATATATAAGGCAAATTCAGGTTCAAATCCATATTGGATACAATTAGCTGGATTAAATGATGGCCAAGGTTATGATCTAACTTATACCGTAACGCAACCAACTGAATTCATATCTCCTGGTGAATCAGCCATCGCTCAATTAGCATCATCAAAAGTAATAGATGCTCCTCCAACTTATACATTATCTTTAATAGGTTTAGATGGAAGCTTTCCGTATGGATATGGGGGAAAAGGAATTGCTGATGGAAGCAAGACGATAATGACTGATGCACCTGATACTGCATGTAAAACATTTACATCTGTAAGTGTGTCTGATTATTTTGATGATTATTTAATGTATCTACCTCCTGCAGATTCTTTAGGACCATCAGTTTGGGTACCTTTAAGAGATTTAACATGGCAATGGAGTGCATCTGCCTCAAAACCTTCTGGAGGCTGGGGAAATCCAGTAAAAATCACTGAAAATGCTTCAGTAGGATCATCTAGTCCCACTAATCAATATCCAACGTGGATAACCTGGATTCCAGCATCCAATTAAATCATTTGGGAAATGTTTCGAATTCAAAACACCAACATCACAAAGGAAAACTATACCATGCATAAACCAATCATTTCCTCAACTTTGGTAACAATACTTCTTCAATTTTCAAGCACATACTGTTTAAGTGTTGGTACAAGTAGATCACCTCATAAAACTCAACTTAGCAACCCAGTTCTCATCAGTCTAACTGCTCGTCACATTAAAGAGACCGCAGCTCAAAAAGCTGCTGACAAGGTGCGACTACAAACCCTTGACAAATTAACTCACACAGGCTCAGAAGATCTCATGGTCGGAGACTATGCTGGCGCAGCTCAAGCATATAAGCAGTTAATCCACATAGACAACTCTGATATAGATTCAAAAGAGAACCTCGCGTATGCATTGCTTGGCATGGGGCAAAAAACTCAAGCACTTCAGGTATTGCACAACGCATTCTATTACAAGGGCAACACTTTGTACACATCCGGTAGGGATATTAGAGCATACGCTACCTATGCACTACTGGAGGATGAAGCAGGCAACTGGAAAGAAGCAGTGCTAGCGTATCAACTAGCAGGCGCATATGGACAGGTTAATGGTGAGGTTAACAAGACTGGAAGCCATGGCTGCCCGAACATAGACCTGGTGTTTTCTATAGACACACCAGATCCAACTCTTCTTGCCGCAGCTGCGCATGCTGTAATTGGTAATGTGCTCTCTGCTCCATCCTTTCAAATCAAAGGTAGTGATGGGTATGACCATGCATACGACCCAGCAATAGCACAACTGGAACGAGCAGTTTCACTTGCACCAAAGTGGTCAACAGGATGGCTCTATCTCGGTTTGACACTTCAGAGAGATCAGAGGTACCAGCAGGCATTATACGCTTTCAATCAGAGTATAAAGGATGCAGGCAAAAACAAGAAGGTGGTTAAGCAGATTGAGGGTGAGATGGTTTGGGGAGTCCGTAGGCTGATAGATGCGCAGCATCAAGCAGCACAAACTGGTGTGTCAACACCAGCTCCTACTCACTAAGCAGAACCAAAAAGCGGCGGCTGGTAACGTTGTGAGTGTTGCCAGCCGTCCACTTTCCAGAAGCTCTGTCAGTGTTGAGTGTTCCTTATATTACTGATCATTTGAATAGCAAAAGGCACTCCTCTCAAATGGAATACATGATAGACAATCTTCCTAAGATTATTTGACTTTCCATGTATGTGAATCCTTTTGGAGAGTCATAATTCGATAAATTAAGGACTGCTCAATTCGAATCACTCATGGAATCCGTCTATCTATCTTGTATTAGGGTTAACTCGGGTAATATTTATGCAGGTCGGCAACGAAGGTCTCAGCATCCACTAATGAAAATAGTACTCAACTGACGTGGGCTAAACTGATTGAGACTTCTGACATGTAATGGGACGCCAATCCATGAAAAAATATCAAGTTCAAACTTTAATTCTACTGTTGGTTTTATGCAGTAAATCGCAAGCTAAACCACCATTAACTCTCACTCCAGCTGATCTCAAACAGCTAGATGGTTCATCCATGAAAGATCGGTCTCAGTTAACATCTGAACAGATTGCAAATGAAAAGCAACAAGAAAAAATTGCTGAAAGAGCCAGAGCAAAAGCTGAATTGGATATGCAAGTCGGAGATTACCCAGATGCGATCCTGCAAGATAGAATAGTTATTAAATGTGGGCCAATTGATTCTCGTAATTATGAGCATCTTGCTGAAGCTTTAGCCGCCAATGGAAATTCCAAGATGGCCATCAAGACTTTTCAATATGCCTTCTACCATATGAACCATGGTTTGGCAACAGCAGGTAGAGATTTGCGAGGATATCTTATCTATGCCATTCTAATGGTACACCAAG
>JAJZFJ010000207.1 GCA_021805395.1 bacterium | reverse complement strand
TCTTGGAGTGCACAAGAAAGCTGCCCCTCCATCTGTTGAAATATCGCATCACCTCCATCAAACAGTCAACCCTCATGCTCCTGCATAGAAAGCCCACTATACTTCCATGTCAGAATGCAATAATCAGAAATGCCGATCAGCATGACATAGAGGGACTTACTAAACTGTACTCTTCAGCCGAAAGCATGTATCGAAGTAGAACAAATATCATCAATAAACTTGTTCCAAACCGCTTTTTTCTGGCGGAAACTCACAGTGAAAATGGGAATAGTCATGTTGTAAGTGCTGCACTAATCAACGTAGAGAACGCCGACTCTGGCATGATTGGAGGAGTATATACGCACCCTGATTATCGAAGACGAGGTTATGCTGCCTGCTGTACTGCAGCATTAGCCGAAGCACTTCAGGCAGACAAAAAGCTTCCATCGCTGTACTTCGAAAATCCTGAGGCGGGACGGATATACAGCAGTATCGGATTCGAACCCGCAGATGATTGGGCTGTTCTGTATCTCACAAAGTGAGCCATGACAGACGAAGAGTATCCACTTGGGATATACATCTGCCAGGCTCCAGGCAGAAATGTTTCAAATCAAATTCCCGATTATAGAAGACTATGTTCGTCTGATATAATAACTTCTGGATTCACAGGATTCAATTTAAAAAGATCCAAAGATATTATTGTCACACCCAGTCCCCCTGGCACCGCATGAGCATGACAGCCAATATCCCATAGAAGGACATAGATATGTATATTTCCATTCGTGATGAAACGGTATATGGCGCAAACTATACCACACTTGCTGAAGGTTTGCAGGATCTCGAAATAGAAGGGGTAGAACTGTGGGTAAGACGAGACTATACTATCCCCTCTCTTAAGCAGCCATCATCAGTTCGACTGTCAATAAACAGTCAATCTGATATAGCCCGGTTAAAAGCTGAGGCCTCTCAGGAAGGGATAAAGATTGCTGCCCTGTGCATGGGTACTAATTTTAACAGCGAACTTCGTGATCAGGAAGTAAACTGGGTAAAAAGTACTATTGAAGCCAGCGATGCGTTACAGATTCCTGTGGTACGAATAGACGCGATTATGCACAATGAGGACAGTTTGCCACTTGACGAGAGAATGAATATCGTTGCAGATGGAATTTGTCGCTGTCTGGAGGCAACCAGTAGTTCCAGTGTTGATCTCGGCATAGAGAATCACGGTTTCCAGGGCAATGATCCCCTATTCCTGCACGGAATTCTAAACAAGGTTCGTTCAGAAAGACTAGGTCTCACACTTGATTCAGGCAATTTTTACTGGCGCGGCTGGCCGCTGCATAAAGTGTATGACATCTTTGCGGAGTTTGCACAATTTGTAAAGCATACACACCTTAAGAACATCCGATATCCCGACGATATTAGAGAGACTCAAAGAGAGATGGGATATGAATATGGCAAATATGTGTGCCCCATTCATGAAGGCGATATCGATCATTCCAGGTATATCTCCATTCTGAAAAATGCAGATTATACCAGAGACTTATGTCTTGAAGATGAGTCGCTCGGCAAGTATTCCACAGAGGTCAGACAGCACAATCTCAGAGAGAGCGCCAAAACCTTCAGGGGATTTCTGAGGTAGAATACCCTTATTATCTGTCATAAGGATTATGTCTGTGGAAACACGTCTTCTCGGTAAAACTGGAATGTCAGTTTCGATATTAGGATTTGGTGGTGCTGAAATTGGATACAACGCAGTAGACAAAAACAGTGTAACCCAGATGTTAAACGAGGCACTGGATGCAGGCTTAAACCTTATTGATACCGCAGAATGCTATTCGAATGGTAGCCAGAGCAGCGAAGAGCTAATTGGTCATGCAGTATCTCACCGCAGGTCAGAATACTTTCTTTTTACCAAATGTGGACACGCTTCAGGACTATCAACACCAGACTGGCATCCGGAAACGATCACAAACAGCATAGAGCGCAGCCTAAAGAGATTAAGAACTGATTACATTGATCTCCTTCAGCTTCATTCCTGTGATCTGGACGTGCTAAAACAGGGTGATGTGATAGAAACAGTACAACGAGCCTGTCAGGCTGGCAAAGTAAGATTTGTTGGATACAGTGGTGATAATGAGGAGGCTCAGTATGCAGTTCTTTGTGGAGCTTTTCAAACACTGCAATGCTCACTCAATCTATTCGACCAGTCTCCACTTGAAAAGACAATACCCCTCGCACACGAGAACAACATCGGCGTTATCATAAAACGTCCTCTTGGTAATGTAGTCTGGACTTACACCACAACCCCACCTAACAGCTATCATACCGAGTATTGGGAGAGATCCAGAGTACTAAACTATCAGTCGATATTTCCCGATGCAAATCAGATGCTATCAACTGCCTTAAAATTTCCTCTCAGCCAGCCGGGAGTTCACACTGCCATTGTTGGCACCACCAACCCCAATAGATGGAAAGAGAATGCTAAAATACTGGAAACTGGTTTGATTACTCCCTCTGAAATAGACATCATCCGAAACATTTGGAATCAGAAAAGTACCACAAACTGGGTGGCACTGCGGTAAATAAGTGAAAGTAACCTTTCTAGGAACAGGCTCTGCCACACCCAGCAGAAGCCGTAATGTAACTTCAATTGCTCTGCAGTTGCCAGAACAGGGGACTCTGTGGCTATTTGACTGTGGTGAAGGCACACAGCACCAGATTCTCAGATCTCCTCTGCGTCTCAGTCAGTTGGAGAGAATATTCATTACCCACCTGCATGGAGATCATCTGTATGGTCTTCCTGGTCTGCTGGCAAGCAGGTCCCTTCAAAATGGTGGCATATCCCCTGTGACTATCTATGGACCGGCAGGCATAGAAGAGTATGTGAGAGTCTCGCTTTCTGCCAGTCACTCCAGACCATCGTATCCTATTGAAGTAAGGACCATCCAGGAGGGCATTCTTTATGAAGACTCGAGGTTTACAGTGCAGGCAGCACCAATGCGCCACAGACTGGAAGCTTATGGGTTTGCAATCCAGGAAAAACCTCTTCCCGGTCAGTTTAACGTTGCCATGGCGAGATCCCTCGGGATTCCTGAAGGACCACTCTACGGACTACTGAAAGCTGGAAAGGATATCACTCTCACAGATGGAAGAGTGATACATGGTCGGGATCTGTTAGGTGCTCCACGTCCCGGCCGCAGATTTGTATCTTGCGGTGATACCACATACACGCAAACAGCAGTCGAATTAGCAAAAGATGCCGATTTCCTCATCCACGAAGCAACTTACCTTCACTCTGAATTACAGCAGGCTATTAGAGGTCAGCATTCCACGGCAGTGATGGCAGCGAATGTGGCAAAGCAGGCTGGTGCGCACAAGCTTGCTCTCACCCACTTCAGTGCGCGGTATGAAACTTCTGCCCAGCTCAATGCTCTGCTGGAAGAAGCAAGAGAGATTTTCCCAAATACCATCCTTGCATACGATTTCCTCACCGTAGAAATAGAGAAGAGGATTGCACCCGACCCTGTATCCATCTCTCCTAACTTTCGAACCGATCAGTTAAATACAAATTCTGATATCTGATTCAGCGATGTTATGTATTCTGTCGATCGCCTCTGCTATGACACTATCAAACCAGGGAAGAGGTATCATAATTCGGACACAGAAAACAGTTGCATTATTTTACAATCCATATCCGCTGCTGGGAGGAAGCCAATGAGGGTCCTGGTGATCGACAACTACGACAGCTTTACTTACAATCTTGTTCAATATTTGGGCCAGCATAACTGCAAAGTGGATGTGTTTAGAAACGATCAGATCTCTCTGGATGAGATTACAGCGCTGGCTCCTGATAAAATTTTAATTTCACCAGGTCCGTGTACTCCAGATGAGGCAGGTATATGTGTGTCACTTATTCAGAAATTTAGCGGAATCTATCCAATCTTTGGAGTATGCCTTGGTCACCAAGCCATCGGTCAAGCATTTGGAGCTGCAATTGTTCGTAACAAGCAGATAATGCATGGAAAAGTGTCCCCCATCCACCATAATTCCAAAGGTGTCTTTAGAAATCTGCCGAATCCGTTTAATGCTACACGATACCATTCACTGGTAATTGCTGCAGACACGCTTCCATCATGCCTTGAAACAACGGCCTGGACAACTGAAGGGGAAATTATGGGTGTGAAGCATAAAGAATATGATGTTGAAGGGGTACAGTTTCACCCCGAGTCTGCTCTCACTGAGAATGGTATGCAGATGATATTTAATTTCCTGGAGGCATAAGGAGCCGAGATAACAAATAAATAATGATCTAGATTTAATTCTATCATCAAGTATTCTTATAGTGAGTTATAAACTTTGTATTCCGTACTTAGTGATACTTAAATAAAATAGGACTAATGCTGCATGTTTGTAACTACTAGTGAAAAGCTTCAAGTAGTACATCCAATTCAGGTGTAGCCTATCGACTTAGTCTGTTTCCTGTGTAGTTGGTCACAATAAGACAGTTCAGTCCCTCTGGTGGCCACTAAGAAATGATGCTGTTTGAGATGAAACTTGGTATCAAAAACTGCTCAATGTTGTCTTCAGATTTCGTTTGACCTCAACGTTAAACTAAATGTGCATTCCCTGGGCTTCCACAGTTGTTTATTGCCACTTTCAGCAAACCTTTTTGGTAGAATCTTATGGTAGCAATAGAAACATCGTTAGTGATCCAGGTATCTTCAAAGGTGTTCATGGAGGCCAACTGTAAAGTTGGTTGAATTGCCTTAAATTGCAGGAGAATATTCAGTTGGCCTACCCTGAATAGTGCAATTTATTAGTTAGGAATGTATTGAGAGATTCATGAACAGATCTTGATACTCATAGATACATAATTTTAATTTACCTTGGGAAGATCATTCAGGTGAGAGAGTGGATTGGTAGACATACCCATCCATATTGAATGTGTAGTGAAAGTGAACGATTTTTAACATCATGAGTGCTTTTCGTGATAAAGGAGTGGTTGATGAATAAAGATAAAGTGATTTCAGCTTTAAAGGCGGCGTGGGAAAGAGAAATTGAAGCCGCAAAACTGTATAGGGTACTTGCGGAACAGCAAAGCGATAACGATAAAAAATCAATTTTGCTCAGATTGGCAGAGGTAGAACAAGATCATGCCAAACAGTTTGCAGACAGAATTCTGGAGGTAGGAGGAATACCACCGAGGGGAGATACCAATCCCACTTCTGCCCAGAGGATATTAGCAAAATCTCTTGGTACCGATGCCATGCTGAGAAAAATTGAGGCAGAAGAGAAGAAAAACGCACTCCAGTTTGCTTCACATGCACAGGCACTTAAAGAAGATGTGGAATCGATGGAGCTATTTCTTAAAATCGAAAAAGAGGAAGAGGAGCATTCGGAAATTCTGGCACACCTTAAACCAGACGAAACGCCTAATACCAGACTGGAAGCAATGCTGAAGGGCGAAAAATGGCATGCCTCCACTGGCAGCTGGATTGGCGATGCCATCTATGGTCTGAATGATGGACTGGGAGCTGTGTTCGGTGTGGTAAGCGGTATGGCTGGTGCCGCTGCCACCGCACCCAATGGTGCAAGGGTAGTTCTGGTTGCAGGCCTCATAGCAACCATGGCCTCGGCTCTCTCCATGGGATCAAGTGCTTTTATGGCTAGCAAGTCTGAGCGCGAGGTGTACGAAGCTGAGATAGCACGCGAGAAGAGAGAGATTGAAGAGTATCCTGAACACGAGAAGGAAGAGCTGCAGCTTATCTATCAACTGAAAGGTTTCAGTGAAAGTGAAGCCACCTCCATGTCTGAACGAATTGCCAGCGTTCCTGAGCAGTTCCTGCAGACCATGGTACAGGAGGAACTTGGCCTCAGTCAAAAGAACTTCCCAAACCCAATCACTGGTGCATTCACAGCAGCTGCCGCCACTGCCATTGGAGGAATTATACCTGTCGCACCTTTCCTCCTATGGAGTGGAACGAAAGCTGTTATAGCTGCTGCAGTTGTGGGAATGGGTGCACACTTTGCGGTTGGCGCTGGCAAAAGTATGATTACGGCAAGAAAGTGGTGGACGAGTGGACTGGAAATGACGCTGGTTGGATTTCTGACTGGTGGGATCACATACCTGCTTGGGCTGTTACTTCACATCGGTTAAAGCTAGTATTTCCCGTCCAGCATTTTTTGAGATCTAAGGCTCATCACTTCCTGGTACACCTCAAGAACGCTGTTTGCCATCTTTTCAGGTGTGAAAAGGTGAGACAGTTGCAGGCTGGCATTTCCTAACTGCTCACGTAAAGCAGGATCGCACAGCAGTGCACAGATCTTCTCAGTCAGTGAGCTGTCTGAGAACTCCGCCAGCAGCCCTGTCTCACCGTCTCGAACAAGTTCCGCCGGCCCTCCATGATTAATAGCAATGCATGGCAGCCCTGCCGCCATCGCTTCCACCAGGGTTAAACCCTGAGTCTCATCAGGAGAAGAGAGCACAAAAATATCTGCCGAGTTGTACCAGTCACCCACAGCGTGAAATGGTTGATACCCGGCGAATGTAACCCTATCCTGGATTCCCAGCTGTTTTGCAAGCTCCTCCAGGTCTTCCCTGCACTGCCCATCTCCCACAATCGCTAAGTGGAAATCGGATGCAGGAGCAGGTAACTGCCTCTCCTTTAACTTAGCAACGGCTCGTAAAAGTAGATCTACGCGCTTCTCTGGGCCGAGGCGGCTAACCTGAAGCAGAAGTGGTACGTTACCTATCCCCAACTCTGTTCGTATTCGTTCTCGTGCTCCGGGACGAGGGTCCATTGGCGGCACACCACTAGGAATGATTGAAAACTTGGCAAGTACTCCATCCTCGTTCAGAGCTTCCAGTGTGTGCCGCGAGGGCACGATGACAAACGATGCCTTGTCACAAAACCGTCGTACAACGCCTCTGGCGGCTTTCGGTCCCACTTTTCTTAACAGTTGAGATCTTGAAAGCTCAGCCATATCGTCATAGAGCGTATGAGCAGTGTAAACCATGGGGAGGTCGTATTTACGGGCTAACTCCGCACCCATTCGACCAACTGTGAAAGGATGATGACAGTGCACTAACTCAACACCTAATGATCGGAAATCCACTTCTGGACGCGTGAATGGTCTTGCGAAATGATACGGATGCCGCGGAAACGGCAGTTCCTTCAAACGGAATATATGTTCATCATCGTCCGGCTGGGGAGCACCCGGGGCAAACAGGTATATAGTGTGCCCTTTAGAACGAAGTGCCTCTCTCAGTGTGCGTAAAGAGGTAACAACTCCGTTAGTAACAGGTGTGTAACACTCACTAAAGAAAGCTACTTTCATATCAAGATTCAGACGCACCAGAGATCTGAGGTGTTTTGTGTGATTTTCTATCTGCATAAGCCAGAGCCTGGCACACAACAAATCTCTCTGCCCTATTTAATAATCTTCCGGCCCTGCCAGATATGCTGTTCTCTTCTCTCACCAGATTATAGTTATGATTGTAGCGCTCCAGTGGCTGCCACTTGTACTTATAATCTTCATGACCACGAAGGAAATCAAATTCAGAGTGTTTTTCATTTATCGCCGTTTCAATCGCTTTTGCAAGTAGAACAGTACCTGGGCTGTAGCGGGAATGGGAAATACTGAATCCACCCTGGTAGTAGTAGGTTCTGTTATTATAAGCAAAGCAGTAGAGCGAAGCAATGGTCTGTCCATCCGCATTAAGCGTATGTAATCTTAACCAGTTGTTTGCCAAAAACCGCTTTGCAACCGTGCGATGAAATTGCTGCACCCTGCTGCTTCCTAATACACCTGGCAAACTGCGAGACTTCCACCTGCTCTGATGAAGATCAAATAGTGAGTTGAGGTCAGCCTGCAATGTCTCTTCTGTTGCTAGCCTGAAATCTATTTTCTGAAAGGTTCGCTGAAGTAATCTGTTATAGTAGCCAATATTTGTACGCATCTTCTTACCCAATCCGTTAGTCAACGTTTTCCACTCATCTGGAAGTGAAAGAAATGGACAGGGATCGCTCATTGCGCTCTCGCCGTCCAGTTTGCTGTCAACAACAATCTGTCCTAAAACAGATTGCGAGCGTATCTGCTGCAGATCTGCAACATCCCAACCCTGTACGGTAGCTTTCAGGTATTTCATAAGTGAGGAGCAGACTTCCTCTTCATAATCTGGCTTGGCAATTACTCCGAGATAATCGCTCTGGCCAGTACCTACCCATACGAGGCGTTTCACAGGAGTACCCAGATACCTCGCAGTACAGAGGGGAGCAATCCCCACAACTTCATTGGATAATGTTTGAAACAGAAGTAATTTTAACCGCTTGTTCCCACCAAAATGAGACCACCAGGCTTCATTCCACTCCCACGTTTGCCATGGAGTGAGGGATGAATTGGACTCTTGAAGCTGATGCCAAACCTGGGTATTTCTCTGTATCCCATCAGCATCATTTACTTCAGTGATCTTCAATCCGGTTTTTTCCATAATTAACATATGAGAATTTGATTATCCATGTATCAAATTCTAGCACAACAACGGCATTGCTGTCCAATCTATTCACCATGTAATCTATCACTTCAAAAGCTTTTATACTAACCCGGATTAATCAGCATAGTAAACACACAGACAGCAATCCTATTGGAGGAGGTTCTTAAAATGCATTCACTTAACTGATTACATTGTGCGTTGTACGCACCTTTAGAGCATAGAAATATTGTTACAAGCATCTAAAACTGTACAAACTAAACCCCCACCCAAATCTCTCCAAGGAAGAACCGGGCAGGGGCTGATAGCATATCAAATTGCAGCTCTAAATTAATTGATAGTAATATTCCCCGATCCTGCCTGAACAGTGACTGGAGAGTAGATAACCAGTGCGGGATCAGCATTGCTTACAGCTTTTATCTGGAATGATCCTGGTGCCGATGGGGCTGTATAAGCACCTGTACTGGAAATCTGTCCACCGGATGAAGTGGGATTTCCGCTTGTATCAACCACACTGTACGTTACTGTCTGATTGGTTGGACCTGACACCGTGGCAGTGAAGTTCTGAGTACCATTCACCGAAACAGCAAGTGAAGTTGGTGTTATAGTGATTTGAGAACAGATGACCTGAAAACTGGCTTTAACGCCTGATAAAGAGTCTGTTACTGTGACGGTTGCAGTTCCTGGCCCGACCCCGGTGAGCACACAGGATGGTGAACTGGTACTGGGTGTTACCGAAATTACACTGGTATTCGACGAGACCCATGTTAGCTCGGAGGCTGAAAGAGTCACAGCCTGATTATTGTTATCAACGGCAGAAGCAGTAACCGTGTTGGTAGTGTTTATGGGTGTAGTTGGCAGTGAATAGTTGGTTGTAATAGATGTAATAGTGGATACCACCGCTGGTGTAACACTGCTTACAGTGCCAGAAACTATATTCACTGAACTGGTTCCAGTTGCGAGAGGGGTACCTGTGCCGTTTGACAACGGATAGGCAGTTGTTGTAACAGTTAGTGATCCGACAGGAAGACCCGTGAAGCTTACAGTACTGGTTCCACCAGCCGTCGGTCTCACAGCGGTTTGGGATGCAACTGTCCCTGTGGAGTCCGAAATAGATATTACTACACTGTTGGCAGCGGCAGGAATCTCAGAACCTGCAGACCGTGTCCCCCATGTCAACGTGAATGTGGCACCACCCTGTGGAGAAGTGCGAATTGTGCTTCCACCTCCTGTTGATCCGGTAGAACCGGTGGAAACTGTGCTGATTGTTCCTCCACCACCGCCACTTCCACACCCACAGAGCGCAGGAACCGATGCTATAATTACTAACAAAACTAATCTTCTACCTGTGAACATGTCATTCTCCAATTTCCAAAATGGTACAGACTACCCTGGAAATCACCGTCTGTGGGTGAACTTCCTATCTTCATCATAAAGATGTTTGCAGACTGTTTGAAACCTGATCTGTATGCTTCCCTGCCTCCATTTGAATGCAGATGCACAATGCGGTATGAAGAGTTATCATCCTTTGAACTACCCGACGTGTATTCGCCAAATAGTATGTCCCCATGCTGATTTCTTCATACATCCACATCATCAAGACTAACCATCAAGGCGTATATACCAGGCCCATCGGCGTGTTGAACATGGCATTTCCTGATCCTGTAGATCCAAAAGATGATCCATTAGCGAGTGTATTTCCATTCCAAAGGAAGGATGTGACTGTGTTAGTTGCCGAGTCTGTCACATAAAGCGTGTTCCCAACCATCCTTACACCTTGTGGCGAGGATAAGCCGGATGATGAGGATGTGCTGCAAATGTAGCTGAGAGCTGTGCCGTTCCAGTGTAAAGCATCCACTCTGCTGTTTGCCGTATCTGCAACAAACAGAGTGTCTCCAACCCCATCCATACACACATCGAACGGCGCCGAGAACTGACCGTTTCCAGATCCGAAAGTTCCGAATATAGTATTCACTGCAAAACTGTTTCCATCCCATTTGAGCACCTGGATATCACCTGACCCACCTTCTGCTACAAACAGGTTGCCATTCGAATACGTAATGCCAAATGGTACGTTTAGCGTAATTCCCTGCAGATCGGTACCTGTGAGAAAACTGAGGCTGGAACCATTCCATTGGAGAACCTCAATTCGGTTTAAACTGATGTCTGAAACAAAGATCTCGTTGTTTGGTCCTAAAGCAATGCTGTTGGCACCGCTAAACTGCCCATTTCCCACACCAAAAGTTCCAAATTGTGTGAGATATGTGCCACCACTGTTAAAGACTTCCACTCTGCTATTTCCAGAATCGAGTACAAAGATATCTCCGATGGTATTAATAGCAATATCTGTGGGTTGGTTCAGATTACCGTTGCCGGAACCTGGAGTTCCAAACGTGGTTGCATACGACAGTGCCCCAGATGCATTCAACTCCTCAATTCTGTTATTTCCACTATCCACCACATATAACAAAGGGGTATCCAGACTGTATGTTCCTGCTATACCTACCTCAGTATCTGTGACTGTGATGGTGACTGCTCCACTTCCCACTCTGGTTAACAGTCCACTCTGGTTGACGGTAGCCTGCGTAGCATCACTTGTTGACCAAGAGAGGTTAGAGGGAGCAACCAGCACGGTATTACCGGATGCATCTTCTGGAGTTGCAGTTAACTGGAGTGTTCCGCCGGGTGCTACTGGAGCTGAGTTTGCTGGAGGACTAAGCAGCACTGTAGTAATGGTGCTGGCCATTGTTAGTGTGAGGGCTGTACTCTGTCCATTCACAATGGTTAATGGTTCGGTTGCTACTGCCTGTGCAACTCCTGAACCGTCGGCATTTGGGTAAGCGGTAGATGTTGCTGTAAACGTTCCAATTGGCAGATTAGTAAATGTGTAGCTGGATACTAACGAGCCTTGCCCCGTAGGTCGGGTAAGCAGTGTACTGGCAATGGAATTTGCTCCATTTGTAAGACTCACCTTAATACTGTTAGCAGCTAAAGGGATTAGTCTGGAAGCTGTTGGCCATTTAACAGAAACAGTTGCCCTTCCATTACCACTGCTATTTAGGCCAGAAGGCGATCGGAAGGTCGAGCTTCCGCCTCCGCAACCTGTCAGCATGAACAGGAAAGAACAAATGAATAATACGCTCATCAATTTAATTCTTGTCATCGAGAACATCCCCCACATAGACGGTTTCAATCTACCGAAACGCAGCAGATTAAAATTAGGTATTATTACCTGTTAGAAATTATCGGGGTGTTTTTAGATTACTTGAGAGCATTATCAACGAAGCAAATTAATATCAGAATACATTTAGTCACCGAATAAACGCATCGGTCCTTCTCATTGAAATGAGTTAAAGTTCCTATTCCCGAACCTTCCGGATTGAAAGATTATTATTGGTATTATGCATGAATGGGGATTTAAGAAGGAACCAGACCAGTAGCAGCGAACCGCTGCCAACTGCATAGGTTACTGTAACAAAACCTGAATCTTTAAATACAATGGCAATAAACAGCGTGATGCCAAATATATTAATCCCCTTCATAAGCAGGGGTTTTCCTTTCAGAACTTGCATCAGTTCCCGACCACCAATGTACTTTATCAGAACAACAAGCAAACCAACGCTTACTGCTGATATTAACAGATAGGGAGAGAACAGAAGGTGCATATTCATCTTCAGTTTGCGGTCCACAATCTCCAGCAGATATCCAACTCCCCGTCCATGAGAGGAGGCATAGAGTGCCTCCCCAGCCTGAGATGCATTCGATCCTGATAAAAGTCTATCTATCGCCGCAAACAGAAACGAGATAATAATCCCTGTCAGAAGTGACAGCATAACATTTATGGCTCTCACTGTTTTGTCTTGTAATACCCACCAACCTAGTCCAAAGCCAACACTGCATATTAATATGCTGCCTGAATTAGCTCCGAGTGTTGGCCAGCCCATTATGAGAAAAAACCAAAGCCAGCTGACATACAGCATTCTTCGTGGGATTTTCTGATTTTTTTGGTTGTCTTTCAGATCCTGTAGAATTATGAATGACCCAATTATTATGAAACCAAGTACTATTCCGAGAATTTCATTACCCACCCCATAGTAGCGTATGCCCGAAATGGCATAGTTACCTGGCAGCGAAATTTTCTGCAGATACTGCCCATTTAGTGTATCGTAACTAATGCCAAGCAGATCAATACCAACTATCGCGAGTGAAATATCCCATTTGGTTAGCTTTGCAATGATGAATCCTGCAAGGACTGTAGTCAACATTATGGTAACAAGTAAACAGAGATAGCTTAAAGGAGTTTTCGGATCCAGTGCAGGAGTGATGAGAAGTCCCGCAGGCAATGCCAGCAAGATAAGTATGGACAACCCGAATGCCCTGGAGACCTTTGAGGCACCTTTTCTCCAGTACCATACTGCCATCATAGCACAAGTGCCTAACAGAAGGGCCGGAACTGGCAGGGTGTGAATAGAAACGTATGTGTTAAGTAGGTATATATGGTTGAGATACATGATGTAACGAATACGGTTAGCGGTTGTTCGGGATATGACCCTCCTACCCGTCATTGAGAGAGGTGTACGATAACCTAAGAGATAAAGAACTGTTGGGGCAACATCCGTATCACTCACAACACCTTCTGTTCTTGTGGTGGCAGAAGTCAGCAGTCCGACGGGAAAGTTGGAACCTTCAGCAACAAGCATGGTCAATGGCTTCCAGTGGGCAGGCAGCCCTGGAATACTCTCTGAAAACATATCAGCCAGAAGCAGATCAGTGTTATCTAAATGCCCCATGTGTTGTTGAATTAGTTGTAGCACCTTCACAAGTCTTAAACTGGGATGGATTTGTGGATTCTGTGAGGATGGTGCAGACAGAACAATAACCAGCATTCGCCCTGATTTTGAATGCAAGAATGTGGAAAGCGAACTCAGGATTTGAGCGGTACTGGCATGAAGTAGACCCATCCCCAAACCACTTTGATTAACAAGTGCTGAGGCAGCAACCCTGTCGTTCAAGGGTAGTGCTCTGCTTTGAACAAGCGTAGGGGAAACTGGGGGGCGGCTGTAAGACATGGCAGTGCTTAAGCTTGAGCTAGACAGGGTTTGCCGCTTCAGCCATTCGATCGCAGGTGCCAGGATAGTCCACACAGCATCAGGCACAGAGCCTGTCCTTCGCTCATATACAACTCTGCACGGTGCATTCTCTTCACCAATCCAGTCTGATGGCTCACAACACTGGGTATCCCTTGCTGAAGCATGCTGTCTTGTACCGGACAGCAGTGTGAGAGTGACTGAAGGAATTGGATCGACATCTGGAGTGTTGCAATTCAGAAGCGCTAGTGCACCATGCTGTATGACGGAAGCAATTGTGGGATTGTCACTCTTCAGAAGTGAATTTACCGAGTAACCACTTGTTAATATCAATACCACTTTTTGCGAAGTATCAGAGCAAGCTCCCCGGGCGATAGACAGGAGATAAAAACAGATTAAAAATATGCCCCGACAAGATATGTAATGCCGAGACACCTTAACTAAGCTCTGGAGTGCTGTACAGTTATTATGGAGGAGAATCCTCCGCGTACATTAAACTCGCCCTTCACAACCATAGATAGCGGGTCACACACCTGCACAAGATCATCTAAAATTGTGTTAACAACTGCTTCATAGAAGATCCCTCTATTTCTAAATGAAAAATAGTAGAGTTTAAGTGATTTGAGTTCCAGGCAGAGCTTATCGGGAACATAGTCTATTATGATTGTTCCAAAATCTGGCTGTCCGGTTTTTGGGCAGACTGAAGTGAATTCCGGACATGTGTGGATGATGTGATATTCACGACCAATTCTAGGATTTTCAAATACCTCGAGAATGGATCTCTGCTCTGTAGTAGCTAAATCATTTAGTAACGACAACTAATTCTCCTTCGTTTATGCATCTCAAATCTATTATACCGGTTGCTATTGAACGGGAAGGAAATACAAAGATTTAATTTTTTTGATCCAATTTAGCATATTCAGTAATTGAGACGATATAATAGTAATCAGTTGAACTCTGCTAAATAGAGATCAATTAAAGCTGACCATTTTAAACTGGAGGTAAACGGGTGAAAACAAGAAATTTGAGTTTTAATGATTTCGTTCTGGTCCCAATGCTAATGCGGCCAGATAGTGCTCTTGATCTTAAAACCTGTGGATTCCTCAAACAAATTTGATTTGATAGTCTGATCCAGCGAAGCCAGACTGTTCAACATATGTTCCCCGGGGAATAAGCTCGCACAGTATTCATTTACTAACGCTGAGCATCACAGGTACCGACCAAAAGAATCACATCTTTATGGTCTCATTGTATCTGCTTTTACCTATGGGAGAATGTGTTGTGAACAGTATTGATGGCAATTTTTGTCGTGATATTTCGGCTGATAGACTTGTTAGTGAAATTGAACATAAAGTAGTTAAGATGGCTGGTTATTTGGGACATCGGTGTGGAGTTGATGCCGATGACCTGCTACAGGATGCCTGGCTTGCAGTGCTGGAGATGATTCCGCGTCTGGATCCAGAAATAGGATCACCAGAGCTGCATCTCATAAAACGTGCAAAATGGAGAATGCTGGATAGTATAAGATATCACAGGAGAAGAGTGGTTGTTTCACTGGACAATTCACTTGAACTTGGCATTTCCATGCCATCCAATGATGGAATAGATATCTCAGATGTACTGCCTCATATCTCTCCAGTTCAGCAGCAGATTCTGCGAGGTCTTCTGGAAGGATACACATGGCGGGAAGTGGGCGACATAGTTGGCTGCAGTTCCGCGAATGTTGCATACCATGTCAAAAAGATCAGGTCAGTCTACAACTCGTTGAAAGACCAGCTTCATGTTGGATAATCACAAGGAGGGTGACGTTGTCACTCTCCTTGTGAGTTTTCTGGTTAATTAAGGATTGCTAATTTCGTGGAATATGCTGTAATACTTCCCGATCCTCTGGTTGTACCTATTCGAAGAGCAGTTTCCATATTCTCCATAAGTTCCAGGGCGCTGTAAAGATTTGGTTCAGCACTAGCTATTCCACATTGAACTGAAATTGGAGCAGGTGACCATGGATGAGAGTGGACAATCTTAAGTACTCTGGTTGCCATTGCAAGCGCGCCCACTTCATTACTGCCTTGTGCAAGAATGGAGAACTCCTCTCCATCATAACGGGCTACAACATCATAAGGTCTAACTGACTCTCTTAACAGTTTGGCCAAATTCTGAAGTACCTCATCGCCTGCTTTTGTGCCATAGTCACGATTGTAACAAAGAAAATCTTCAATATCCAGTATTACAACGGAAAAAGGAGTTCCCGACCGATGGTAGTATGCCAGTGCATGCTCAACCTGATCCATAAAATACCTTCGATTATTCAGACCAGTTAGTGAATCCTGGGTCACAAGCTGTGCTAGCAGAGTATTCGCTGCTGCCAATTCCTGCTTCTGGCTCATGAGAGCAGAATTCGTTTCCTTGAGCAGCTTCATCTGAGTCTCAACCTGCTTTTCAAGCTCTGTTTTCCTGGTGATATCTATCCAGGCAAACATACCCCCCACTATCTCCTCGGAATTTGTTCTCACTGGAAAAATATTCCCAAGGATTGTTAAAATTTCACCAGAAGGATGAGGTACCTCCTGTTCTATCTGTATGAGTACTTCACCGTTTGCAATCCGCTGCAAGATATTTCGTTGAGAGGCTTCGAATACCTGATCCAGACTTTCATCATTAAAACAGTGTACAGACCAGATGGGTCGAGACATTGCTTCATGAACAGCATATCCGAACAGCTCCACTGCAGCATTGTTCCACGTAATCACATTTCCATGCAGATCACATGTATAGCTTGCGACAGGGAGGTTTTGCATAATCGAGTCGAATCTCTGGTTCGCAGCCGAGAGATACTGGTTCAACTCCCGGATAGATCCTCGCAGGATTTGCAGCTCTTCACGTATTCTGACAATTTCGTTTTGTGCTTCCAAAATACAATCCTCTCCGTTCACCCATACATCGGCCATCTTGGGCAGTTTCAGTCATCGAGATAGCATGGAGTACAATCTCTTATGAAATGATGGATTTATATTCGGCTAATCCTCATTTTTTTAACAGGTAGACAGCTAGATTGGAGGAGTTACTGAAATGCAAAAAAAGAAAATTTATGCCGACCAAAGCAGCTTGGCTAAAAATACTGCCGCATACATCATCAAATCAGCATCCACTGCCATAGATCAGCGCGGGCAATTTCGTATTGCTCTCACCGGAGGAAATACACCTAAATTATTATATTCTGAACTTGCTTTACTGGATACAGACTGGTCGAAATGGATTATAGCAATGGGTGATGAAAGATGTGTGCCTCACTCAAATCCTGATAGCAATATAGGCATGGCAACAGAATTCCTGCTGAATAAAGTGCCTGTCCCACCACAAAATATTCTCAGTATCAGTGAAAACTACTCCTCCCCAGAGGAAGCTGCCGAACACTTTACTTCAACACTAAAGCCACTCATCGATGACTCTGGCTGGATTCCCAGATTTGATCTCATCCTGCTTGGTCTTGGTGAGGATGGACATGTTGCGTCCCTATTCCCTGGGAATGAGTCGCTGGACGTCACCGACAAAGCTGTTGTTGCCTCTGCTCCTGGTGTTCTACCACCCCCTGTAGACAGAATAACTTTCACATATCCGGTTATAAACGCTGCTAATGAGGTGATTGTACTGGTATCGGGAAAAAACAAAGCGGAGGTGGTGCACAAAGTGCTTGAAACTGGTGAAGACTACCATATCCGACCTGCAAACGGTATTCATGTAATCAATGGAGATGAGATCTGGATGCTGGATGAAGCTGCAGCTTCTCTGCTTGGGAAGTAGGATTGAGGAG
>JAJZFJ010000040.1 GCA_021805395.1 bacterium | reverse complement strand
GAAATCTCAAAAAAAATGCAACAAAAATTCGAGAATGAACGTGATGAAAATATACAGATGAAACTCATCAAACAGGGATTTGTTTCTTACTTCACAGCTTCTGGCAAAAAGGCATCTGAACTCTCGGAGGAACTCAACCTGGGAAAGATGACGCTCAACAAACTTAATGACAGATTGGTGGAAGCTACAACAATCCCTGTCACTCTGATTTCAAGGATAGCGGAGGTACTTGGTGCAAGCCAAAGCGCTATCCAAGCATACTTCCAGCAACCTCCATTACAGACTGAGGCAATGTACAAATCAAGTGACCATCCAATCACAGTTCGCTCGCTGGAATCTTTCTCGGATATCATTCACAATGACCCTACCACCAGGCCGGAAGATAAAGACTTCTGGCTAAATGCAAGCTAACATCTATCTATCCCGGATGTGGTTCCAACATACGCATCCGGGTAACCATCCAGAGGAGAATTTCTGCATGTCAGGATGGAACAGGATACGCTTCAGAGCCAGAGACCAATACAATCAGTCTGTGGCTAATGTTGGGTACAACCATCATGGTCTCATCCCAACTTCCGACCTATTCGCTTGCCTCAAACAAAACTTTGATATTGATATTGCACAAGTACCGCCTCACGAAAATGTCTTGCAAGGCGCTTATGGTGTATTCATCAGAGACATTGGTCTTATCTATATTGATAACTCTCTCTCAGAGCCTAGAAAAAATTTCACTATTGCTCATGAATTAGCTCACTTCTTTCTTCACAAGTTTCACGATGCAACTCCAAATTATGATTATGGAGACGATCCTGATTCTTTTCTCCATGACCAGCCTGGTCGCACAGCCCTCCAGAAACTTGAGAACTACAATCCGCAAATGCGGATTGAACAGGAAGCCAATATCTTCGCTGCCGAACTGCTTCTGCCTTCAGACCGATTGCGATACACTTTCCTGGTAGAAGGTAAAAATGCCAGGGGAATTCAGGAACAGCAGCAGGTTTCTCAGGCTTGCCTCTATTCTCAACTGGTTCTCGCGCTGCTCACTCCACCAGCCACTGGAGACCAGATTACCTTGCCTTTCTCTCCAGAGCTGGATCAGAGCCAGCTGTCGGCTGCACATGCAGCATTTGGAAAACATTACCTCACAGCAGGGCCAGGAACAGGAAAAACAAGATCTCTCACCGAAAGAATTCGCTGGCTAATTGAAGAAAAACATGTTCCACCTAATCAGATTGTTGCTATCACGTATACAAATCGTGCCTCGGATGAGATGCGAACAAGACTAGAATCTCTTCTTCCCGTACAGGCTAATGCAATCTGGAGCGGAACCATTCATGCTTACGCACTTGAGATACTTCGAAAATACCACGTTCAGGCTGGACTTCCAATAAAGTTAACAATTCTGGATAACACTGCTGTTCTAAAACTTCTCGAAGAAGAGTTTCACACACTTGGTCTGGATGAGTACTATAATCCTAACTCGCCTTTTGAGGTGTTACCGCATCTTATCCACTGCTTCTCCCTTGCGAATAGCAGGGGGATAACCCCTCGGGAATTTGAGAAGCTACAGCATGAGGAGTCCTCGAAAGGTAAGGAGATTTCCAGAATCTACGCAATGTACTGCCAAATTCTTGACGAGAGAAAACTCCTGGACTTCTCGTCCATTATCACAAAATGTGTACATCTTCTGGAAACAAATGAAGCTATTCTTCAAGAAATCACTTACCAGCATCCTTACCTTTTGGTAGATGAAACTCAGGATACCAGCCCTGCAACAAGCCGACTGTTACATCTCCTTGGACAGAAAACCAAAGACTGCTGGATGGTGGGCGATACAAGACAATCTATCTATGGTTTCCTGGGAGCGACAGGTAATACAGATAATGAGCTCAAGCAGCTGCTTCCTGATCTATCCACGCACGAACTTAGCACAAACTATAGATCAGAGTCAAAACTCGTTCAACTACTAAATCGTGCAGCTGAGAAGGGAGAATCGGACGGTTGGATAGCATCTCGACTAGCGCGACAAGACATCCCCTACCGGCTGTTTCGTCCTTCGAATACTGAAGAACAGATGGATCAAATAGTATCCATCATTAAACCACCGAGGGCGAAGAAAGTAGCCTATAGCGAACATGCAGTTCTCTGCAGGACTAACAAGCAGGCAGCAGATATTGCAGAACACCTTAGCCAAGCTGGAATACCAGTCAACCATCACGGACCACTCTTAAACCGACCGGAAATCAAAGATCTCCTTGCACTCCTTTCAGTTACGTCCAGTGATGCAGGAGGAGCACTCTTAAGATCTTCCTTGATGGAGCGGTATGGTCTTACCCGTAAGGTTGTATCCAAACTTCTCAAAGTTGCCATACAGCATAAGATACCGCTTCATGAGTTGCTGTTTGGTGATAAACATGTATTAAGCCAGGAAGAGAAGATCTCATTAGGAATATCCTCATTGATAGATGATTTATCACCACTGTATAATGAAAAGGCATGGAAATTTATCGCATCTTATCTGTTTAATTCTGACCTACTGAGAAAATACCATTTGTATCCAGATAACATTAAGTGGTCTTGCTTTAACGGAATTACACATTTTCTCAATCTGGCATATTCTTTCTGCAGTCAGACAACTGATCTAGAAGGTAAAGATTCCAGGATGGCATTCCTTAAACATATTGATCGTTTACAACGAGCCTCTCATGGTTCATCCAACACACAGGAGCCGGAATCACTCGAAGTAAATGCGGTGCAGGTGATGACAATTCATCAAGCTAAAGGCCTTGAGTTCAACTGTGTACATTTACCGTACCTCACAAACAATCAATTTAATGGTAGAAATACATCCAACGTTAAACTTCCAATTGAGTTGACTGCATCTGATAGTATTGGCCAACTTTTTTTTGTTGCTATATCCAGAGCAAGACACCAACTCTATCTATACTCCCCTTTAAATAGCGGAAAGAAAGCCTGCAAGATTTTGGATTGTTTGGACAAGTTAGATATAAATATGTCAGAAACCACTGAAAGCAGCGTTAAAAATGTAAAATCTAAGCAGCCTGTAGTCATTGAAACAGCAGTCAATAATAATAATAATGCTGCTGCACAGAGCTCTATATCATTATCAGATCTGGAAAAATACATTCGATGTCCGCAACAATACAAATTCAGTTCAGATTCCGTACGAGTTACTGATACAGATTCAACTAATTGGATGTTTCATGTTCTACTGATCAAAACATTTAAGGTACATATAGGCTCACGTGATTTGTTCAGTATGGAAAAGTATTTTCTCACAGAATGGTTAAATCTAAACGAAGCAAGTTCCTGCAATGGAATAATGCTTCAAAACAGATTAACGATATTTCTCTCAAATTATATCAAAGCTACAGATGGATTCCAAAGCCTCACATTTACGAATCTCAACGGAAATTTTCAGAATATTAATATGCATGGTGCAAGCGTTCTAACCGGTAGCGATATTGAAGGTAAAACCCATATCTTCCAATTCAAACTTCGTCGACTTAAGAAGGATGACTATACATCCGTTTCAACCTATTTAATGTCCAGGATGGCAATTCAAACATTCGGACAGAATGCAGTTTTACATATTGTCTCTCTATTAGATGGAGAGAACAAAATCGTGACTATTTCCAAAACTGTTGACACTAATCGTAATAAAACCGTTAATAACATCTTGAAAAACCTGACAACAGCCGACTTCAAGCCCACACCTTCAGATCATGCGTGCGGAAGGTGTGGCTTCAAACTAATTTGTGATGAGAGATCAGAAGATTCAGATGAAGATTGATCGCAGACTGTCTGCAATATGCTTCAAGCCTAAATCTGGTGAATTACGATAGCCTTCCACTTCTGCAGTAACCGGTCCTTTGTAACCTATGGCATCCAGTGCCTCACGCACTCGCGGCCAGTTCACATCCCCTTGCCAGATATTGCAGAATCCATTCCCATTCCCTATACCAGTTCTGAAATCTTTGGCATGTACCTTACATATTCTATTGCCAAGTATCTTTATCCAATGCTCTGGATACCCATAGAGCAATACGTTTCCTATATCAAAGTACGCCCCAACCCATTTACTGTCAATCTGATCCAGATAGCCAGCAAACTCGAGAGGGGATAACAGGAACTTATTCCAAACGTTCTCAACACCAATGTGCACTTCGTGCTCCTCGGCGTATGCGGAGCATTCCTTCAATGCCTCCATGCTGCGCTGATATGCCACATCGTAGGCTACATCGGAGCTAACCAGTGCGGGTACGTTGAGTATTGTATCCAGTCCTAACCATTTGGCAACCTGAATCATCTCGCGAATTACTGCCGTACCTTCAGCTCTAATTCCAGGATCTGGAGATGATAGAGGATATTTCCAGCCTAACCCAGTTGACAAACTGGAGAGATGTATACCATGTTCTTTTGCTAGCCTCAATATACTATGGGCATCGGAGATATCCATACCACGGTGCACAGGTCCATCCTCAGCAAGATTAATCTCTATGGTATCGAACCCAGCACTCTTTGCAGCTTTAAAACAGTGCCCCAAATCCCAGTCAGAAGGCATAGTCCATCTGTTTATTCCTATTTGCATACTCTTGTCTCCCCTAAATATTACAGCAGTATCAGTAAATTAGATGACAGCTTACCAGTTTCCTTCTATTTTTACCATACAACACAAACAATACATTAATATCGGTGATTGTGCATCTATTCCGGTCTTATTTGCAAATCCAAATCATCATAAGCTTAAATGGAGTTGGGACAAGGTGTCAAAATGAAATCTGCTATATTGACATTAATAAGCTTCACAATTATTTCCAAAGACAGCATATCAGTAAATATTTTATGAATACAATAAATGTAGGATAAACAAATAATCCGTCTTGATTTTCGCTTATATCGTAAGGTGGATTATTATGTTATATTCTGTTTTTTTATCTGCATTAACATTCCTACCTATGTATCATGTAAATTGTTTCTGGTTTTTAATTACTGGTGTGATTGCTGCATTCAGATAACTTGAGGATCGCATAGAGCATAGTTTGGAACATGATTAGTTATCCTGAACGTATTTCCTGTGAGATCAACTCCCTACTACTGAAAAAATGGATATCTTAACAGTTTCTTAATCTTGAATTAGTGTAAACTAAAACCAGGATTTATCATCCGTTACTTACACCTTCAGGAGAATTAACATGAAGTTCCTCAGGAAGCGATACTATCTGATTCCACTTCTAACTCTTTCTACTCAATCACTACTGCAGGCTTCCCCAAGTCAGTTCAAACATATTAAACCAGATCCAGCCATCAAGAAATTCGCAGTTCCTGCAAAGTTTGAGCCACACATATCCACAACCAGAGAAATTGCTCTACTTCGCCAGAAAGTTAAGGTTGTATTTGTGATCTACCAGGAAAACCGCTCATTTGACTCCATCTTCGGGACATTTCCCGGTGCCGATGGGATATATTCAAATCTTGCCTCAAATACTCCGGGTTTCTTTGAAAAGATAGTGAATACTAACGGTACCACCAGTATTATTCACCCATTTAGAATGGATGCACCGCTCTACTCTGCCGATCTGGATGATTGTAGCCATGCACACTCCCGAATTCTATATAAAATGGATGTCAAAAACGGCATTCCGAAAATGGATCGGTTTGCAACTGGTGAAGAGAACCGCTTCTACAAAACTGGCAACCCATCTTTAATGGCAAAGCAGTACGGTGAACTTGCTATGGGTTATATAGATGGTAACACCATTCCCTTCCTTTGGCGATATGCAAACCGATTTGTGCTTGCAGACCATATCTTCTCCGATATCGCAGGTCCTTCCACCCCAGGCAACCTGGCAATAATTGCAGCCCAGACAGGAGCTACGCAGTGGATGCTGCATCCTGAAGAAGCTTTCACCAAACTGAAACATGGGACAGGAGTTCCGGTGGTAGATGATGCCGAGCCATATTGGGGATCCTCACTTGACACAACAAAAGCAGGAAAGATGCCTTACGCTCCTGGCTCCCTTCCACAAAATCATCCACAGCTCAACCTCACTTTTGCAACTCTACCTCTTTCGTTACAGGGAGTGCAGGCTGCCAAAGTGACTGCACATGACAGGGATCCGAAATTTGATCTCGAAGATGTGAAACAGGATGTGGGCTATCTCACAAAACATGGCACAAAAAGAGTTCCATGGGGATGGTATCAGGAAGCATACTCTAATAAATCACCTGATATGAATGCTGGTCCGGTGGATGCCAATGGAACTCATGCAGGATACATCACACATCACAACGGTCCTCAATACTTTGGATATATTGCAAACAATCCTAGCATGTCAGATAATATGCACGGATTCAGAAATCTTCGAATTGCAATTGACAATGGTACACTGCCAAACCACGGTATCTTCTACATAAAAGGTGGATACCAGAATGGAATGGGCCTGAAACCTGAATGCCCAGACACCAGAGCACAGAAAAGCTATTTAGGCGATGACGATCATCCGGGATACTCAGACTCCCGTATCAGTGAGGCTATGATCGCTGATACTATAAACAGAATAGCCAAGAGCAAATACTGGAATCATTGTGTCATTATCATCACCTGGGATGACTCAGAAGGCGACTACGATAACGTGAGACCTCCTTTAGTGACAATAGGACCCGATGGGAAGCGACTTGCAAATGGATGCAGAGTTCCGTTTCTTCTCATCTCACCCTATTCAAAAACACATTTTGTCGATCATCAGATAGGTAGTCAGGCTTCAGTAGTGAGTTTTGCAGATCTTCTCTTTGGTTTGACTCCACTGGAGAAGCTTCCAGACGAACAGAGGGCGATAAGGATTGGGAACAGGATGGGCTTGAAGAATGAAGGTCCCACAGATGCAAGTCCACTGGTTACGAACCTGCTTTCGGCTTTCGATCCTGCTCGACTGGATGGCAAAGCGGCACCACTGCCAGCATCGTATGTAATGATTCCTGAAAGCCTGGTGCGTACTCAACCTGCTGATCTTCACTACGGCCTAAAACAGATTGGTGTTGAACCGACTGATTATGCACTGGGAATTAAGAACGATATCCCAAAGGATTTCAATCCAAGACCCAGCACCACTCCAACACCTAAATAGTGAACCAAAATAGAGAGACAGCTTAGCCTGTCTCTCTATTTCCTGTGGATTGATGAATGTGCATGACAGATTGCGATTGCCAGACCATCAGCTGCATCGTCGGGTGTTGGACTGTCTGTTAGCCCTAGCAGATGCTTAACCATATACTGCACCTGATGCTTTTCTGCAGCACCATATCCAACAACCGCAAGCTTCACTTCTGCCGGACGATACTCAGCCCATGGTATCGCATTTTGGGCACACGCCAGCAAAATGACCCCAATTGATCCTCCTACTGATATGCCTGTATTTACATTTTTGGTAAAAAACAGTTTTTCGGTGGCAATAACATCCGGTGAATGCTCCTTGATGAGTGCACATAACTGGTCATATAGAGATAGATAGCGCATTGGCAGCTGATCATTTTTGGATGTAAGAATTGTGCCGTGTGTGATATGCTCCAGACGGCCGATTTCAGATTTAAGCACACCATAACCTGTTGTGGCAGTGCCCGGATCTATCCCCAGTACAATCATTAGAGAACCTCCTGACGCCCTAGAGCAGCAGGAGGCTTTGTGTGGCCGACGAAACTGGCCAGCACTATAATGGTCATGAGATATGGGAGTGTGTCCATAAGGAAAGGGTTTGTGAGATCGATTCCCCAGAAATGGATCACAATGCTGCTGATCTGTAACCGAGTCTGAAGTGCATAGAAAAACCCAAAGAAGAGTGCTGCACCTGTGGCACCAAACGGATTCCATTTGCCGAAGATTACAGCTGCTAAGGCAATATAACCTTTTCCGGCAGATATGTCCGTGGAAAAGTTATGTGCATCTCCTAATGTTAGATAAGCTCCTGCCAGAGCTGCAAGAATTCCAGATAATATGACTGCAACATATCGCACAGGAATAACCGACACTCCTGCAAGTACTGCACTATCGGGATCTTCACCACAAGCTCTAAGTTTTAATCCAAACCTTGTTTTCACAAGTAGAAACTGAACAAGAAACGGAAGTATGAGCGCAGCCACAAGGAAGTATCGTCTGTCTAAGCCAGCCACTTCCACACCATTGGGATACAGGTGTAGATAGAGATAGCGAGTTGCTCCCATTGCAAGGAGGTTTATTCCTAATCCACTCACAACATGATCCATCCTGGTTCGCTGCGTTAAGAAAGCATGCATCATTCCCATTATAAGGCCAAGAAATACTGTTGCTAAAATACCCATGAGTGAGGAAATCACCCAGCCATGCCCACCAAACAAATGTGCTGCACTAACAGCTATGAACGCTCCTGCAAGTATGAAGCCTTCCAGAGCAATATTAACCACCCCTGCTTTCTCTGAAAGAACTCCTCCCATGGCAGCGAGGATGAGAGGTGTTGCACCAAGCAGGGTAGACATTACAAAAGATCCAATGTCAGTCAGGTGGAGATTCATGGATAACTTGTCCCGTTCGAGTATTTATCATTTTTTTGATTCCTCTCTTCGAATGGAAGATCGGGGATCTTACTCCTGCAAAAAATATCACCACAGCCTGAACAACAGTTGCAATGGAATCTGGTACGTTTGTGAGTAACTGCATGTTGTTAGCACCGCTAGCAAGCCCCCCAAAAAACAGGGCACTCAATGTTACCCCCAGTCCACTATTTCCGCCAAGCAGAGCTACTGCAATGCCATCAAATCCGTATGAGCCACTCATGCCCTTTACAAATCGGTGCTCCTGCCCAAGTACCATAACAGCCCCTGCCAAACCAGCGGCAGCTCCAGAAAGTGCCATCGCCAGCAATAGTGTGGCTGTAATCGGAACCCCATTGGTCTCCGCAGCCTCACGTGACTCGCCAACTGCTCTAATTCGGAATCCCCATGATGTACGCGATATGAACCAGGAGCTAAGAGCAACCACGCTTAATGCAATGAAAATACCAGCATTCAGAAGGCTGCCGGGTACGAAAGGATGCAGATGGATATTTTTTGAGATTGCAGCAGTTTGTGGTGCCTGAGACCCTCTGTCTTTAAGACTGTGAGTTACCATATAGGATGTTATATCTGAGGCAACATAGTTCAGCATGATAGTGGAGATCACCTCATGGACCCCTCTTGCTGATTTCAAAAGAGCGGGAATTGCACCCCAAATTGCTCCAGCAATTGCTCCGGCACCTAAAGCCAGACAAATATGAATGATTGCGGGCATACCATTGAAGGAGAATCCCACAACAGCTGTGGCAAATGCCCCAAAAGTAAGCTGACCCTGAGCACCGATGTTAAAAAGTCCAGCCTTCATCCCTATCGCTACAGATAGTCCAGTGAAAAGAAGTGGGGTAGCATTCGCCAATGATTGAGCCAACTGATATGGTTGAAAACTGATAGGGGCAATCTGAATGCCGGTTGCGCCAATCCACAGCGCAGAAAATGCGGAGCCAACATTGTATCCAGATGCTGCCAAAAAGATGACAATAATCAGTATGCCAGATAAGACAGAAGCTATTGGTCTAAAGCTAATAGGTGTCTTCCTGTGCATTGTCAACTAATATTTCCAGTCATCAAAGATCCAATACTGTCTAGTGTGGCTTCATGTCGATCAAGTATCTTAAGCAGACGACCATTAAAAAGTACACCTATTCTGTCTGAAATTTCCATGATTTCATCGATATCTAATGAGAAGAGTATTATGCCAAACCCCGAATCCCTGGCTTTATATAGAGACTTATAAACGGATTGTGTCGCACCTATGTCTAAACCTCGTGTCGGCTGACATGCAATCAGAAATCTCGCATTATAATCGAGCGCACGACCAATGACTATTTTTTGCTGATTACCACCAGAAAGTGATCTGGCAGGTGTTCTTTCCATATCTGTTCCAACACGCACGTCGTAGGTGGATATCATGTCCTGCACGCGTCTGGTGAGCATCTGACGATTGATCAGGTATCCTCCCCCACCACTCTTGTCCGTTTCATGTCCGAGGAGATAATTTTCAGCAATCGAAAAATCCATCACTAATCCCGCACTTTGCCTGTCTTCCGGAATATATGCAATACCATCTCGTATTCTTTTTCCAACACTGTCATTCTGAATCTCACGGCCATCAAATAAAATCGAGCCGCTATGTAAATTCTGTATACCCACCAGACAACGAATTAACTCCTTTTGACCACTACCGTCAACTCCGGCTATTCCTAATATCTCCCCAGATGAAACAGTGAAGGAAATATTTTGCAAAGCAATTCCAGCGTTCACTCCTGATAAGCATAAGTTGTTAACCTTCAGGAGCTCAGTTTGCTGCCTGTCCGTGTTAAAACTGTTTTTCTCAGGTTTATAGTAATTTTTTCCACTTCCCATCATCGATTCAATCAATGTCTCAGATGTCACAAAGGCTGTTTCGTAATCCCCTGCATTTTCACCATGACGCAAAACACTAATATGGTCACTGTAGGAAAGCATCTCCCTTAACTTATGTGTAACAAAAAGTATTGTTGCCCCATCCTTCTGAAGTTCTTTCAGGAGTTGAAACAGAGCTTCTACTTCAGTCGGTGCCAGTGTTGCAGTAGGTTCATCCAGTAACAGAGTTGTTGCACCCTGAAAGAGAGCTTTAAGGATTTCCACCCTTTGCTGAATAGTGACGGAGAGTGATGAAGTCTTTTGATTAAGATTTAAATGTCCAATGCCTAATCGCTCCATTAGAGGTAATGCTTTCGCTCTGGCTGATGCCTTGTCTAGTAGTATGCTGCCAGAAAGTTGGCTTAACATGAGATTTTCAAGAATGCTTAGAGCCGGTATGAGCGAAAAATGCTGACTTACTAACCCTATCCCTTTTCTAATTGCATCGAGAGGTGAGTTTAGCTCATTTGTTACATCATTTCCATTGAAGAGTATTGAGCCTTCGTCTGGTTTTAACCTGCCAAAAAGAATGTTTAAAAGAGTGGATTTACCTGCGCCATTCTCACCAATTAAAGCGTGAAAAGTACCTGTCACTACTTTTAAGGATACAGATCTATTTGCAACTACTCCAGGAAAACTGCGTGTAATCCCTTGTAGTTCAATCGCAAAATGATTTGAAACAGAAGAATTCAATAGCCTATTTCCAGATGTTAGACATTTAGATGCTAATTGTAGCATTTCCAAGCAGGTTATTGTTAAGGATCGAAGAAACAGTCTGTCATCTAGCGTGGTATACTCACTTTTATAACCCATTACAATATCCGCTTTAGGGAGATTCCAGCATGCCTCTAATCCGTTCCACAACCATTATTGCCGTTAAGCATCAAGGCAATGTTGCCATGGCAGGTGATGGACAGGTAACTCTGCAGACAACAGTGCTAAAACACGGAGCGCGTAAAGTTCGGCGCCTGTATCAGGGCAAGATATTGGCAGGTTTTGCCGGCTCTGTGGCAGATGCACAGTCTCTTTCCGATACCTTTGAGAAGAAGCTGGAGAGTGCTGGAGGAAACCTGACACGCGCTGCCGTTGATTTCGCGAAAGAATGGCGAACTGACAGAATTCTGCGTCGTCTGGAAGCTATGATGATAGTCTCTGATGGAGAGCTGCTATACATTCTGTCTGGCGATGGGAATGTGGTTGAGCCAGATGATGGCGTTGCAGCAATCGGCTCAGGGGGATCATTCGCAGCAGCTGCGGCTAAAGCGCTTGTAGCCAACACCTCTCTTACAGCATCCGAAATTGCGAGTGAGGCAATGCGAATTGCAGCGGAAATCTGTATCTATACAAATACTAATGTCACCATGGAAACCATTCCATAATAGAAATGTCTCCAACTTCATTTCTCTTCCTGTAGCCTGTAGACTGTTTAAAGGACCAGAATACCAAATGGATACCCCACGTATACTGCTCGCCGATGATGACGCGCTTTTACGACTAGATCTCCGCACTTTGCTTGAGGAGCGGAATTACAGGGTCGTGGGAGAAGCTGAGGACGGATCTCGGGCATTAGAACTTGCTAGAGAACTTAAGCCCAGCGTCACATTGCTGGATGTCAAAATGCCTGGCTCTGATGGGATAGAAGTAGCTGGCATTATCGCGAAAGAGAGACTTGGAGCTGTTGTAATGCTAACGGGTTACTCAGACTCCAATATCGTTGAGAGGGCCATTTCAGCTGGAGTACTCGGCTTTTTAGTGAAACCGTTCAGAGGACCGGAAATCCAGCCATGCCTTAATCTGGCTGTTGCCAGATATAAGGAAATGACTGCTTTGGAGCAGGCATTTGAAGGCACGAGGGCAGATATGGAACAGGACAGATTATCACGCAAAGCTGTTAGGGTTTTAATGGGACGAGATGACCTGGACGAAAGAGAAGCAATGAGACGTATTCAGGCTCAATCACTCTCATCTGGACGTCCAATTACAAGGATTTGCGAAGCAATTATACTTTCTGATGAGGTGATAGCCCAAAATAAATAATTTTTGATTGCGCGGACAATCAAACTGTGTTATACTACCCCTAGTGCACGACTGGACTCCAGCGATGATGTACCAGTTTTAAGTCACACTGAGGAGTGGATGACATGCGAATTATACAAGCGGGTGTGGGAGGGTTTGGTAATAGTTGGATCTATACAGTTCGAGATTGCGATGGCTTCGAACATGTTGCCCTGGTAGATCCCAGCCCTGAAGCACTCCATCGAGCTGGTGAAATTGCTGGTGTACCTCCAGAGAGACGGTTCTCCTCCATCGAAGACGCCCTAGCTTTAGTAGAAGCGGATGGAGTAATAGACTGCACTCCGGCATCATGCCATTTCGATACCACATCTTCTGCATTGTTATCAGATCTTCATGTACTTGTTGAAAAACCGCTAAGCGATACCCTTCGACATGCCAGTCAGATGGTGCAGCTTGCAGAACACCGTAAGCGAATCCTCATGGTAACACAACAGTATCGTTATCAGGATGCACCTCGAACGCTAAGAAAGCTAATAGCCCAGGGTGCCATTGGCACGATAGACCACATGGTAGTTGAATTTCAGATTCAGGGGTTGCTGTTTGGCTGGAGACAGCGAATGGAGCATCCTTTCCTCATGGATATGGCAATCCATCACTTTGACCTCATGCGTTATCTACTTGGACAAAATGCCATGAAGGTTCAGGCTCAAACATGGAACCCTCCTGTAAGCAACACTAAAGGGGATCTGAATGCCTTTGTATGGATCGAGTTTGAGGGCGGCACCCGAATTAACTACACCGGCACCTATGCATCACCCGGAACAGATACAGGCTGGAATGGAAGATGGGTAATCACCGGCTCCAAAGGCACTCTTGTATGGAATCCAAGAGATGAATGGGGACCAATACGTTACTTTGCACAGAGATCTGACCCAAATCAGTACACCGAAATGCACTTTTTCACACCACTTGCCGAACCTTGGGGCGAAGTAATCTGGCCTGAACATACCGGTGCTGTTGGTCATACATATGATCTTCTTCACTGGCGAGCATGTTGTGAAACAGGTATTGAACCTGAGACCAGTGGCAAAGATAACCTGAATACCCTTGCACTCACCATGGCTGCTGTTCAGGCAGCTGATACTGGTGAGACAGTAGCAGTTAGTTCGCTCCTATAGGTGAGGAGACTTCTATCCGGTCTGATTTCGGAAGTCCGAACTTAGCTGCCAGCCAATGGGCATGACCATCTACATAACCTACATTGGCTCCATCAAGATGCCGTTTCCATGCGATACTTGTGACTTTATCTGTGGCATCCCTGCTTAAATTAGTGGAATCGTACTCCATTATTGTGGCTTCTGGAGTCGTTAATAAATTAGTATTCATCTTACTTAACCAGGAATTAAAGCTGTATCCATAAATGTTTTGATTTGCAATTTTGAAATTGAGCTGCGCGGATGGACAGTGGAACGCCTCAGGGTTATTTTTAGTGCCATATTGGCCGCTGTCCATGTAGCCTGCTGAATAGTCCATCCACTGGTTATCTTTGGGTAACACATCATCCCAATCCAACGAATATAACTTGAGCCCTTCGCCCATCTGATGGACATTATCCATACATGTATCCCTGAAACGTTGAGCTCTAACACCCTCATAAGCCATGATTACTCCAAAATAGAGAACAATAACTCCAAGGAAAAGAGCCGAACAGCATCCACACCCAACTCTCCAGACCTTACTGGACCTGAAAGAGAGAATTTTGGACTGTGTTCTATTTTCAGACAACCTCATCACCCCCAATGCGTATAATTACATATGAAATAGGCTAGCCTATTATTTCGCCGAATGGAGAATACCAATTGAAATTGAGAATTGGCAGTGTTCCCTATCTCAATGCTAAACCCCTTGTGGACTGGTTTCATAGTGAAGATTGCGATATCGATGCAGAAATAACCTATGCTGTTCCCTCTCAGCTTGCAAGGATGCTAAAAGAGGATGCGCTTGATGTGGCGAATGTTTCCATTTTCGAATGTTTTCAGAATTCCGAACTACTTGCCGTTCCAGATATCTCAATTTCAGCTACAGGAGCCGTAAAGAGCGTTAGACTATTCTCCAGATGTCCACTCGAAGAAGTGAAAACGGTTGCCTTGGATACATCTTCACTCACATCAGCTGCTCTCACTAGAATTCTCCTGTCGGAGTGTTTTCACATCACTCCTCAATATACGCACTATCAGCCAGACTTAGATGCAATGCTAAAACATTTCGATGCTGGCTTAATCATCGGAGATTTGAAAATATTCGAGCTTTCTCCCGATGTCTCAGTTTATGATTTGGGAGCAGGCTGGCTAAACCTGACAGGTCTACCTTTTGTATATGCCTGTTGGCTTGGCAGAAAAGATCGGCTTACAACAGCACATGTAGATGCACTGAATGAATCTAAGAAATGGGGATCTACACGCTTGTATGAAATCGCATCTCACTGGGCAAAACAGCTATCCGTACCATTTGACAGGGCACTTGACTACCTTGTAAATGTTATGGACTACTCACTTCCCCCTGAGCACATTGAAGCTGCAAAGTTATTCCAGAACAAGTGCCACAACCATGATCTTATTGCTGAGATTCATCCAATTCATCTTTATGGCTAAAAATCTACAAGACAGCTGATAAGATAATCTATCTCTTCATGCGTGTTCAGGTGACCCAGTCCAACTCGGACAGCCCCTCCCGATGCTTCCAGACCAAACTGATTCATTAACCGAAGGGCATAGTAGTTACCACTCCAGCAACAGATACCACGATCAGCCAGGTATTCTGCGGTTTTTCTTGGTGATAGCTTGTCCCAGGTGAATGCGAAAGTAGGTACCCTGCTATCTATCATATCAGTGTCGGTAATACCATACAAAGTGATCCCGTCTACTCTCTTTATTCTCTCAAGGAAGTAAAGTGCAAGATCTGCCTCACTCTCGCGAATGACATGCATCGATGCCTTAAGGACAGCCCTGCGGTGCGAATATCCTTCTGTCTCATAGTTTTGAATTAGATGACCACCATACACCTTGCCAATGTCTGCCAAATACTCTACGGTAGCAGCCACCCCTGCCAAACATTCGTGATTTTGAGTGCCAGTCTCCCACCGATAAGGATTAATATCCTTTGCCGGTTTAACCTTATGGGCTTTGAGACAATCTAAAGCCCGTGAATGTGCATAGACAATCCCTTGATGAGGACCATAAAACTTGTAACTTGAACAAGCCAGGAAGTCACAATCAAGCTGCTGTACATCTATTGAACCATGCGGAACATACTGCACAGCATCCTCATAAACCCATGCGCCTGCTCGGTGTGCCATCTCTGTGCCAAGCTTAACCTCGGGAATAGTTCCAATCGCATTGGAAGCATGCGTAATGGCGAGAAGTTTTGTTCTGGAATTGAGAACATTGCCAAGTTCGACCATGTCAAGCGTTCCGTTTGGAAGCACAGGTACCGAATGTATAACAGCCCCATGAGCCTCAAGCTCTGTCCAGGGTGTTACATTCGCATCATGATCCAAATTCGTTACAACAATCTCATCGCCACGTTCTAACATGTCACCAAAAGATCGTGCAATGTTAAAGGTGATTGTAGTCATGTTGGGTCCAAATATAATCTGGTCAGCACTTGCAGCATTAAGTAGATCAGCCATCGCTTCACGAGCAGCGTTAACTACTTCATCTGTTTCAACACTAGTTTGGAAGGCGTCTCCAACATTTGCATTACAGCTGGCATAGTAAGCAGTTACAGCATCAATAACTCTTTGTGGTACCTGAGTTCCACCTGGTCCATCAAAGTAAATAAGAGGGTTTCCATTATACTTTCGACTAAGTGAAGGGAACTCACTTCGCAGTTTCCCGATATCTAAAGGTATCATCTATCTAGCTCCAGATCATTCTTAAGAAATAACATACCCTACCCATGCAAATCCAGCACCTGCTTTCAATGAAGCATCCTCTCTTTCAAGCTGCACTCGCTCTGCTACGTCCGCAGGGTAGAGCAGAATCTGGTCAGTATCTGGTAGAGAGTACCTCTTTCGTTATCCAGGCTCTCGATGCACAGGTGGTAACAGCACTGTTCTGTACAGCAGCTGCATTAGAACAAATATCTCCACACTGTGATAACGAGATGACACTGTATGTAGTAGGCAGCGGCCTAATGCAAAAGCTGGTGGGTACCGGATACACTACCGATGTTAACGCTATAGCAGTTGTAAGGAAACAGGAGATAACACTTGAGGAGATACTTGAAGGCGAAAATAAGTTAATACTGGCTTGTGAAAATATTCAGGATCCCAGAAATGTTGGAGTACTCATCCGCACAGCCGAAGCTGCTAACTGTGCAGCAATTATGCTTTCATCAAATTCTGCTGAATGCTATTCACGGGCAGCAGTCCGATCATCAACTGGATCAATTACAAGATTACCTGTGCAGATTTCCTCAGATTTATTAAGCGATCTCACGGTTGCAGCAAAAAATGGATTTAGTATCGTAGCTGGATCTGCGAAAGCACCAAGTTCACTGTATGATCTGGATACTCTCCCAACACGAAGGGTAATTCTAGTTGGCAATGAGACAACAGGATTAACACCTGAAGCAGCGGGTGTTGCCACTCAACTTGTTAGAATACCGATGAAATCAGGCGGACCATCATCGTTAAACGTTACAGTTGCAGCCGGAATAATGCTGTTTCATCTCAACCACTGATCGTTAATTTATAGATTCTGATCCCTTTAGGATAGGGTGTGTTCGAATTTTGTAGGTAACTCTGGAAGGAATTTGAGATATGTTTTCATGATTCTTCAATAAGAAACAATCGGACTTGTTCATGGAGA
>JAJZFJ010000065.1 GCA_021805395.1 bacterium | reverse complement strand
TGTACAGCTCTGTGGTAATCACGCTCCACACCGCCTTCGAGATCGTCCCACAGGCTTTTCAAGCCAGAGGGGTCGGTAGCGGTTGTAGGGCTGTTGCCTACGTAGAGGTAGCGGGGCTCTGTGGCGACACTGTCTACTGAGAGCCAGGTGCCAGTGGCGTTGTTTAGCCAGCGGTTACGCACATACTGCAAGCTAAGCTCTGGCTCTTCCCAGTAGCCAAGGCCACCGAGATAGACGGCAGGAGTAGGCAGGCAGCTATGCCCCCAGCGCATACAAGCTTCCCAACCACTCGGCACGAGTTGGCAGGTAGCTATGCCCCTCAGCACGTGCAGGGTATCCAAGCACTCGGCAGGAGTAGGCAGGTTGCTATGCCCCCGGCGCGTGCAGGCTCTCCAAGCACTCGCACGAATCGGCAGGCAACTATGCCCCCCAGCACGTGCAGGCTATCCTAGCACTGGGTAGGAGTAGACAGATTGCTATTCCCCAGAGCGTGCAAGCAATCCAATCACTCTGCGCGAGTTGGCAGGTAGCTATACCCCCTGCGTTTGCAGGGGAAGCATAGCAATCGACTTAGCAAGCAATGATGTAAAGACCTAATTCCAGTAGCCGAGCGTGCTCAGCATAATAGCAGTGTTATCGGTAGTACTGTCTGCCTGGCTAGTATGAATTTACGCATATCAAACTAGTATGTTTCACACCGATCATAGATGACATTGTATTAAAATTGGGCTATGTGCTAGGTTTGTCTTTATTTTTCTTCTCTAAAAACTCAGGAATTATCGTAGTATATCTTAACTCTGCTTTATCTGCAATAAGACGTGTGCCATTTCTATACATCTCTAAAGCTTCTGGACCTACTTTCCATTGTCCAAATGGTTTCATTTTTACAGTAGTAAATCCTTTTGTTAGAGCTTTACCAAATAGTTTATACTGACCTAAAAACTCATTTTCCGAGCTAACATCACCAATTCCAAAAAATAAGTTAGAACCAATGATATTCGGGACGTCTTGTTCCATCCAAAAGCCACCTAATTCAAAAAATGCAAAACTCTTATGGTCTGGCCAAAATGTAACACTATAATAATATTCAGTCAAAAAGTTATAAATATTGTAAGTGCTTTCACTCGTTTTATGTTTAATCATTTTCACAGGTTCGTTGGTCGGCATAACAATGTATCCATAACGGGATCCAACGCTTCCATACTTTGCCATTCCTAGTTCGGGAATATCAAATAGGTTATAATAAATTGGCCAGTCTGGGTTATCCCTATAGCCATCGTAAACAAATTTAAAATCAATCATGTTTTTCACTGCTTCCCAGCCTGGGGCAAGATCTCCGCGTGTGGCAAAGAACTGAAAATCAAACATAAAGCTCTCCTATGTATATATTGTATGCTGAATATTTGGGTCGTATAATTGTGACAGCGATACCAAATATTCGATCAGCTCGACATCTATATATTTAATACCTGGAAACTTTACATATTCCATGCGTAGAGTATCCATAAAATTACCATATATTATTATCATATGAAGAGCTCCCGATCGTTAATTTCCCACATCGACAAGAAATAGGTGATATGGAACTCTATTGCCATGTATTGACGTAAATTGGTTGTATATACAACATTATGTATCGAGGAGTAATTTTATGCCCGCTGATCATGTTCATGAGATCATGCAGAAGTGCTACGCTGTACGTCTTCGCCGGCTGCATCGTGCTCTCACCAGTCTGTATGACGAAGCATTTCGACCCTATGGTTTGCGAGTTGGGCAACTAAATCTACTCGTTGGAATTGCCTGCCATGACAGTGTACGACCTGCCGATCTCGCACGAGCTTTGAATATGGACAAGTCCACTCTCAGTCGCGATCTGGAGATACTGAACGCCAAAGGATGGGTGCTGAGCTTGCCAGGCGAAGACGCACGATCTCAGCATCTACATGTAACAGACAGCGGGTTGAAACTGATTGAAACTATAACTCCAGTATGGAGAATGGCGCAGGAGAAGGCAGCTGAGTTGATGGGAGAAGAAGGCACAAGAGCTATATTCACGGCGGCTGACAGACTGTAGCGACTGTTTACCGTAATGAGAAGCCTTCATATTAACATAATAGTTGTGTATACAACTTAATTCATAACTATCATTCAGGAGTTACTATGGCACATATAAATGATCACCCGACAGTCAAAGCTGTCCGTGCACAACAAGCTAACTTAACAGAGTCTACTGAAAACTCTTCCCAACTAGATGGTACCATTCTGAGGCAGCTCTGCCTGGATTGTGGTGCGGATGATGCTGGATTCGTATCTCTGTCCCGCCAGGAGATTGCGGATCAGAGAGATGATATTCTCGCAGTTTTTCCGTCCACGCGCACACTCATCAGCCTCGTATTCCGGGAAAATCGAGAACCCATCCGCAGTCCTGCAGGATCGGTCTCCAATCTGGAATTTCATCATGTAACCGATCATGCTAACATCGTTGCACGACAGATCGTTGCACAACTGGAGCAGCAGGGTATTCGTGCCATGAATCCCGCCGCAGGTTTCCCTATGGAAATGGACAGATATCCTGGCAAAATCTGGGTGGTCTCTCATAAACCTGTAGCTGAAGCGGCAGGGATGGGTAAGATGGGAATTCACCGCAACGTTATACATCCCAAATTCGGTAGCTTCATCATACTTGATACCATTCTAATCGGTGCTGATGTGTCTGATGAGAGTCAGCCAATTGACTATAATCCCTGTGTTGAGTGCAAGCTCTGTGTTGCTGCGTGCCCGGTGGGAGCGATTGCCCCAGATGGACATTTCGACGCATTTGCGTGCGCAACACATAACTATCGTGAGTTTATGGGAGGCTTTACAGACTGGGTTACACAGATAGCAGACAGCAAGGATGCCAGCGACTATCGCCGCCGCGTTACCGACAGTGAGACAGCATCGCACTGGCAGAGCCTTGGCTTTGGTCCCAACTACAAATCTGCATACTGCCTGGCTGTGTGTCCTGCAGGAGAGGATGTGATCGGACCTTTCCTTCAAAATAAGGCAGGTTTTCTGCAGGAAATAGTGAAACCGTTGCAGGATAAAATCGAGCCTGTCTATGTTATTGCCGGGTCTGATGCCGAGGCACATGTGCAGAAGCGATTTCCTCACAAACGCCCCCGTCGCATATCCAATGGAGTTCGAACGCGCTCCATTGCTGCGTTTTTATGGGCTTTACCAATTGCCTTTCAGCGCGGTCAGTCGAAAGGGCTGGATGCGACATACCATTTCACGTTCACGGGGGACGAAGAACGGAAGGCGACTGTGATCATTAGTGACCAGAAGATTCAGGTAAGGGATGGGCATCATGGCAAAGCTAATCTTCACATTACAGCTGACAGCCAGACATGGCTGCATTTTCTCTGGAAGGAACAAATACTGCTCTCAGCGCTCCTGCTGCGAAAAGTTCGCCTGCAAGGTTCACCACGTCTGTTGCAGGCGTTTGGACGCTGCTTCCCATCTTAACGTTTTCGAGTTTGGAGAATTGGAGTATGTAATTCAGGATCTGTTTATTCGAGATTACAGAAAGTGGTAATTATCAAGCTTTCCATGTCTAAATAGTGATAATATGTCCTGACTTTTTTCGAGTGGATTTGCTTAAAAGACAGTCTGCATAACACTATCAAAGGCTTTATAGTGCAGAAGGACGTGGTGTTTATCAGAGTGCATAAACTGCACTTCGGCAAAATCTACATGTTCAATATGGTAGATGGTGTCAGAATTCAGGATATGCTGCTAAATTCTATCCTCTAAGGGCTGCTTCTATTTTTGCAATGTCGATCTTTTTCATCTCCATCATTGCATTGAAAGCGCGTTTTGCTGCCGCAGGATCTGAATGGGTGATTGCCTTAATCAAAGCAATAGGTGTTATCTGCCAGCACAATCCCCATCGGTCTTTGCACCATCCACACTGAATTTCCTGCCCGCCATTACTGACGATTGCGTTCCAGTAGCGATCCGTCTCTTCCTGGTTATCCGTTGAGACCTGAAAGGAGAATGCTTCGTTGTGATTGACTGATGGACCGCCATTAAGACCTATGCAAGGTATGCCCATAACAGTAAACTCGACTGTTATGACGTCGCCTTTCTTTCTTGACGGATAGTCGTCCGGAGCTGTATGTACAGCATCTACAGTTGAATTCGGGAAAGTTTCAGCATAAAACCGTGCTGCTTGTTCGGCGTCGTGATTATACCATAGGCATACTTTGTTCTTTGACTGATTCATTGCATTTTCCTCCACCTTTTATCAGTGAGTGCATATTCCGTTTGCTCAAATGAGATATGGTAATACTTACTGTACCAGTAGACTGAACTTCTATTCCAAACGCATTTTAATCTATCAGTGTACGATACTATTATAGTGCATAAAAACTACTACATTAGATTCCTTGCAATAACTCATCCCAACTATTGGTTGTGATGACTTTGCGAAGTAAATCCTCCAGCTTGGATAAATCAGACACGGAGTTGATCCGTTTTCTTTGGGAAGCCTTAGGCGCGCTGAATTTAAGCTCAGCAATCATGATTAAGGTCTTACGAGCTTCTTCAATTTTGCCCTTCTCAATTCCTTCCGTTATTCCTTGCTGCTTACCCTGCTGTATTCCTTTAAGGATGCCCTCATCAAATACTCTCTGATAGGTTACTGAACCTTCCATTCCTTTCGCTCCTTTCATTATCTCCATCGCTATATCAAATTCTACTACACTTCCAAGGAAAAATAGTACCAATGCATACATATCACCCTGTTTGTCAGGAGGACACTCTTTCTCAACACGCTCTTTAATCCTGACAACTACTTCTTTTATATCTTCACTGCCAACTCCAAAAAGGACTGCAAGTGGAAGGATACTTAATGGTAATGCTAATCCTTCCTCAATGGAATGTTCCCATAATCTAAGTACGGTGTAACGAAAATAACTGTCTTCGCGAACTACTTCGCCAGTTATCTTACGGCTGTTGGCTTTAGGACTTAAGAGTATCAGGACACTATGTACTGGTATTGGGTAGTACAGGTCGTCAAGCACCACATGATACTGGCGTATTCTGGTATCCATCGTCTCATCCCTAACGGATTGAATCTCAACATGCAGTATAGAATCTGGATTTTTGAGTTTAAATACGAGGTCGGGTCGACGTTCTATGCGCATCAGATCAGTAGGCAATACTCTATCGAACTCGCCTTTGCTACCAATCAGTTTGACAAGATCAGCAGGAGCTTTTGTTGCCATCTGTTTTATAAAGTTGTCGCTATTGGGGTTCATGGGTCTCCCTGCTTGTAAGAAATTGCGGATTAGAAGAGCGTATTGCTTTCATTTATACACAGCCCTCTAGTAACATATGCACTCAGTATCCATGTGCATATAGTGGTGCTGTTTTAACACTCCGATTGAGGAGGTAGGCAACAGTAATGATATCACCATTTTATAGCCTGTTAACGGTGTAAACTCTCGGTTAGGCTTGCCTTTTGTAAGTTAACTTCTGGTTTGCGGCATAAGCGCTATATCGTACTATCACTCGATGCAAGCTTCCATGCCTGCTTTGCCAGAGAGGCTATCACGAAACTTTGCTCCCACCTGTCGCTAAATTCGCTGCCATCAGGAAGAGTGATTGCATAACGGGGTGGTCCAAGCTCACTGGTGAACGGGAAGATGTCTCCAGCAACTGCAGTTCGCTGCCATGCGCGCATTGCCGTAGACCACAACCCTACGAAAAACTGTGCAGTTTCACCGCTCCCGTCAGCAACGTCAACCTGCACTGCCTCTCCATTCGAGATCCTTCCATGAATGTGTGCAGTATGCTCCAGCACAGGCAGCATTCTATCCACTGCCCGCTCCTCTTTCCAGCCATAGAACTCGCCTACCACCACAAAGTGTGAGAGATCTGCAGTTATCGCTATCTCTGGAACAGCATCAATAAGCTGCAGTGTTTGTGGCAAATTCTCAGTGAAATTAGAGCGGTGAGTCTCTACAAAGCATATCTTGCCGTGTTCACTGGCATAAGCCATCCCCTCCTTTACCATCGTCACAACATCTTCCAAAGGAGTAAAAGAATCTGCAGGCTGCATAAACAGAAAATCAGCATTCAACCGCAAGGCACGATCCACTTCGTTCTTTACATCCTGCAATTTATAAGGTCGATGTCCCAACACCAGGTTTAAACCAGCAGCTTGTAGAGCCTCATAGTGCTCCATTTCCGTAGCATCGCTCAGCCAGCACTCCACTGCTTCAAACCCCGCCTCTTTTACATGCGCCAGCTTCTCAGTCAATGTCCATTCTACTTTGCTGTTCATTGGAAGTCGGCCGAGTGCCCATAGTGACTGCTGAATTCGCAGTCTTGGCGGGTTGTCGGAACCGTCATTATAATGTGGGATCTTCGTCATTGAGAATGCTCCTGGATAATTTGGCATCAGGTGTTTATGCGATGCTGATACCGTTCAGACGTATGACTAAACATAGGATGATTGAGTATACATCACACATGATGTAGGATATACTTATTCCAGCACTGCAGACTTGATAATATTTCTTTGTGGAGTAAATTATGACCGTTCAGTTAGACAGCAATGTAGAAAAAATGCATTCCTGGATTGATGCTCATACAGATGAGCTGGTTGCTGCACTCCAGGGTGTGTTACGCATTCCAAGCGTAGAAGCTGATCCCGCTGGTCCAGAAGCACCCTACGGCAAACATGTACGAGCCGCATTGGACTACACGCTCTCCCTCTGTGAGCAGATGGGGTTTCGTGTAAGGGATTGTGACGGCTATGCAGGTGACGCTGAATTTGGTTCTGGTGATGAATATGTTGGGGTGTTGGGACATCTTGATGTAGTCCCTGAAGGTGATGGCTGGAAGGATCCACCCTATAGTGCTGTTATCCATGACGGGTTCATCTATGCACGCGGCAGTTCAGATGACAAAGGACCTACATATGCTGCGCTGTGGGCTGCTAAAGCACTCATGGAGAGTGATGTCCAATTGAAACGCAGAGTGAGGCTTATTTTTGGCTGCAATGAAGAGAGCGGATTTGGATGTGTACATCACTATTTCGAGGTGAGAAAGGAGGAACGACCTGCTGTAGGCTTCACTCCTGATGCAGGCTTTCCCCTCTATTACGCTGAAAAAGGCATCTGTAATCTGCTATTGGAAAAAGCGATCTCCGCGGGTGATGCAGACCTCAAAGTTGTCAGCGCAAAAGGGGGTCTACGACCAAATATGGTGCCAGACAGTGCAGAAGCTGTACTTCAGGGCAATGAGACAGGTATCGCTAATGCGTTAGTTGAACTGAACAAATACTGGGATAAGAATATCACCTGGAAACTGGAGGGAAGCTCGATTCACATAAAAGCACTCGGGAAATCTGCTCATGGTTCCACACCACGTGAAGGAGATAATGCTGTTGAGAGGCTGTTCAGATGCTTACGATCCCTCGAACTGCCTTTAGATCACGAATGGCTTTCACAGTCATTCTACTCCCTGGAAACAACTGGAACTGTCCTGGGTATCGCTCATACCGACGATGTGGCAGGGCCATTGACCTCTAACCTGGGCATTCTCGATTATGATGGGAACAGAGTGCAGCTGACATTCAATGTTCGATACCCTGTTACGTGGGTAATTGATGATGTGAAAACCGCACTATCGACATACCTTGAGACCTCTGGCTGGAGCCTGGCAGATGTGCACAATCAGGCATCGCTATATGTTCCGCTGGATACCGAACCAGCTCGCACTCTACTCAGAGTCTATCAGGAGGAGACAGGCGACACAACCACTAAACCCGCAACAACTGGTGGTGGCACTTATGCACGAGCTACGCCGCATATGGTGGCGTACGGAGCCGGATTCCCTGGAGGATCTGATGGACCAGCGCATCAGGTAGATGAGCGTATTGCAATAGATACCCTAGTTAGATCAGCCAAAATCTTTGCACACGCTCTGTACGAGCTGGCAAAATGATCGTCCCAGAGCCGCTCCGATACACTCTGGATACTGTTTATGTCATCCTTATTGGAGTGGCTCTGATTCATGTTATCAAAAGTGCTGTTCGTTTGCGGAAACGTCTGGTTGCCTTCAAGAAAGAACAGGAGGAGTCAGCAAATACTCCTGGTCCCATCAACCCCTACCTCAATCTTGAATTGATGAAAGATGACGATCCTAAACGTTATCGCTAGATTTTAACGGTAATAGTTGCAGTCTGTCTCTATGACCTAAAGCGCTTTGAACTTGCATAACGCTTTCAGTTACTGTCACTTTGTAATCTCCCATGAAACCTGTAGTATGAACCGTGCTGGAATCATCTGTTAATAAGTACTCATCTGTCTCATAAATATGCGAATCATGTTTTCTCCCTACAGCACCTGCTGGCTTAATCTTCGAGTCTTATCCCAGAGCGTGACGCCAGCCCTCAGTCCCTGCCTGCCGAACGGCCCCATATCTGACTCCCAGCGATATGAGGAATGCTTAATGCCGTACATTTACTGTTTCAAATATTTTCCTGAAGCTGAGATGCATGCTAATTGTTACCTATTTCTGTGACCTCTACAGGCATGTTTAAACATCCAAACCAGTCATAAACCTGTCATCACACTACGGAAGTGCAAGATCTGTTGCGCATTGAAGACCCATCTCCACTCAAGGGTGCTTCATGTGCTAACAGGAGCTTGTGACTATTAAAGACATGAGCAAAACGAAGATGGTATGCAGAATTGTGGATTACAGAGGAGAGGAATATCATAAACAGAACTACTCGCTATCCAAATACAAAACGACCCACACTACTCAAAGTGTGAGCCGTTAATAGTTTATGCCGAGGACAGGACTTGAACCTGCAAGCCTTGTGAGCATACGCACCTCAAGCGTACGTGTCTACCATTCCACCACCCCGGCAAACTGGCTTTTTAAAGCCAGATAGGGATACGGGGAATCGAACCCCGGTTTAAGGACTGAAAATCCCTCGTCCTAACCGCTAGACGATATCCCCAAGAGATTAATTCAGACGAGTTATTATACAACAGGCTGCTGCAGTCTGTAAAGTGATAGATTTCATACATTCAAAACTTCTTCCAAACCGCACAGTTACCACATGGATTTTTGCTGGTTAAAACACCTACAGCTTAGTTTAATATCTTCTCATGCATTGAAACAGCTCTTCACTACCAGGTTAAGCGTTCATGCTTCGCTAACCCTCGCTCATCTAGAATTGAGAACACTTATGAACATCAATTTGGTGTACAAATGAGAACAAACCAATATAAATATCACTATTATGTATAGTAAATAGATGTTGATTTACCTATGCCCACTCTGTTTTTCTTTGCCCTTGAGCCATAAAAACAGTGTAATGAGGTAAAATCGATATTGTAATACTTGTGAAATACCCTTTATCTGCCAAATCAAACGCTACTTTTAGCCATATTATTTCCTTTTCAACAAATCTGAGTAACTCATGAGTGATATGGGTGTCTCCATAATTACTAGCATTAAGCCAATATGAAGTGTAAACCTGGCAATGAATAAATCAATAAAAAAGTTATTCACAACGAATACCGACGATGAGAATCTGGAGCAGTCACCCAGGGAGCAGGAAGGCAAACTACGAACATCTCGTATCCTTCTTGCCACAATCACACTTTCTTTACTGCTGATACTCATGACACTCCACCTCAATGCGGGTTATACCGCACTTCATCTTGGCGAAGTTAGTCCTGTCGAAGTTCGTGCAGGTCATAGCGTCTACTATGTGAACAGTGTACGCACCAAAGATTTGAAACGCGCTGCTGAAAACGCAGTTGCTCCAGTATATAGTCAACTGCCAGATGCTCAGATAGATGCAGAACGAAGCATGCGCTCGCTTTTTCAGCAGGCAGCCAACGAACGATCGAATCTACAGAGCAGTGGCAACAACTCCCGTAGTGCCATAAACCGGGCCGTCTCATCTTCACAGTTCAACTCCATGCTGTCTGGAAGTGCAGTACGCAAAATGCTCACAGAACCCGCGACAGTATTCGAACATGTTGAAAATGTGACTGAGCGACTGGTTAACAATGCGATGCAGCGTGAGATTAGAAACAATGGGTCGGATCTAAATCAGACACGCAATGAAGTAAAAAAACAGATCGCGAATTCCCTGCCAGATAAAGAGGACGCAGCACTGGCAGATACTGTTGCAAACGAGGCCTTACGCCCGAACTGGGTTCTAAATGCTCAGCGTACTACGGAGGCGAGAGAGGCAGCGGCAAGAAGCCAGCCTCCCGATATGGAAAGGCTTTTGCCAGGCGACAGAATTCTAACTGCAGGTCAGATTGTTAACCGAGAAGCTCTAGACAAGTTGCGGGCACTTGGGCTTGTGAGTCAGAACCAGGAGATCACCACAACTGTTGTAACCTCTCTGCTAGCCCTGCTCATGACCGGTATCGCGCTTGTTTACATGTCTCGCGGGCTCCCTGCCATCTACTCCGATACTCGAAGAATGGCACTCCTCGCCACAATTGTACTCAGCAGCCTGTTTGCAATGAAAGTGGGTGCAGCTCTTTTCGGGCTACAGATTTCTGGAGCGCAAACGGGCTATCTCAGTGTAGTGAGCGTAACAGCAGGTGGAATGCTTGTGTGCGTACTGTTGGACACCAACCTGGCAGTTTTGATTGTGGCGCTGCTGTCTGTTCAGGCAGGACTACTGATGAACTTCGAGCTGCGCTTCACTGTAATGACACTCATCAGTGGCCTGGCAGGAGTGGCCTGTGCAAACCCAGCCCGTAAACGCTCCAATCTGCCTTTCGTGGCTTTCACGCTTATCGCTGTTAACATAGGCATGGTGTGGCTGCTGGGAATGCTGTTCAGTGATACCTTCACTGAAATAGTGAGAGCAACTGCGTGGGCAGCTGCGGCTGCAGCGATGTCGCTCTTCCTTCACTGGACCGGTGCCATGCTTCTGGAGAGACCGTTTGGCATACTCACCCACTCCTCGCTGCTAGAGCTATCCTCCACAGACAAACCGCTATTGCAGCAGTTGTGTGCACGTGCTCCAGGAACCTATGCACACAGCATCATGGTTGGCACTCTAGCGGAAACAGCTGCCAGAGAGATTGGCGCAGATGCGCTGCTTTGCAGAGTTGGTGGCTACTATCACGACATTGGCAAAATGAATCATCCCGAATTTTTCATAGAGAACCAGAAGCGTGAGAATGTGCATAGCAAACTCAGCCCTTCATTGTCAGCATTGTTAATTATTGGACACGTTCGGGATGGTATTGCGATGGCTAAAGAGGCAAGACTACCAGATGAGATAAAAGATATGATTGCCCAGCACCATGGCACTACACTTATTCAGTACTTCTATCACAGGGCACTCACTGATGAAGGGATCTCAGACTGCCCTCCCGCTGGAATGGAAGATCGTTTCAGGTATCCTGGTCCAAAACCTCAAACCAGAGAGACAGCCATTGTTATGCTGGCAGATTCGGTTGAAGCAGCTGCCAGAAGTTTGGATAAGCCAGATAGTGAGCAGATAGAAGCGCTTGTAACCGCAATTTTCAGATCCAAAATTGAAGATGGCCAATTGGATGATAGCAGCCTCACATTCAGGGATACCCACCTAATCTCCGAATCTTTTCTACATGTAATGGGTGCAACAATGCACAGCAGGGTGAAGTACCCATGGCAAATGAAAGAGAGTTCGGAGGAGAATGGATCGGCTGTTGTAACTGGCAGTACTTCAACACAAACCTCTGGTACCTATTCAGTTCACACTCCTTTCATTAACTCTTCACTCGCTGCCCTGAACAGAATGTCTCAGGTTCAGGGAGAACTACCAGCTCCAGACAATCCACGCTCGGAAGCAGCAATTTATGACCCAGAACTCCAATATGTCGATTACTATCTCAACAAATCTGAGTATCACCCCAGCGACGAAACTTCTTCATGATTCTATCCAGACACTGCTGAAAGCTGAAGGCTTTACAGATGCTGAGGTGAGTATTCTGATCACAGACGACTCATATATTCATACCCTCAACCGAACCTACCGCGGACAAGATAAACCGACAGATGTGCTATCCTTTTCACAAAGTGAAGAGGCACCACTATGCCACCAACAGGATGATGGACCACCCGTCCTGCTCGGTGATGTGGTAATCTCTTTAGACACAGCACATGCACAAGCAGTACGTCATGAGGTAGATTTGGAACAGGAAATAGCTTTGCTAGGGGTTCATGGTACTTTACATCTGTTAGGGTACGAAGATGAATCCGAGGCAGGGGCATTAAGAATGCAGCAACGTGAGACCGAAATACTGGGTATCTCACTGAGATAGAGGAGTATCACTTGCAGAGGAAATCGCAGCTTTCAGGGTTCAAATATGCTCAGGAAGGAATCCTGCACTGTTTTAGAACTCAACCACATATGCGCTTTCACTTCTATACGCTGGTACTGGCACTTTTGTCTGGACTATTGCTTAATCTGGATAATAGAGACATGCTGGTTATTCTATTCGCAATGACCCTTGTGATATCATCCGAGATGTTTAACACTGCAATTGAAGCCGTGGTCGACATGGTTACAGAGAGCTATAGTCCAATAGCAAAGCTGGCAAAAGATGTATCTGCGGGTGCTGTTCTGTTAGCTGCAATGAATGCATGTATAGCAGGTGTACTGATATTTTTTGGGAATAACAATCTGGACCGTATTCAGTATCGAATCCATGAGAACATGACACCGGATATATTTAAAGTGATTGTGATCAGCATTGTTCTTCTCACTCTCATTGTTATCATTACAAAATTAAGAAGCAACACCGGAACACCGTGGAAGGGTGGAATAGTAAGCGGCCATAGTGCCATTGGGTTTTTGTTCGCAACAATCATACTGTTTACAACAAAGAGCACTGTGGTTGCCGTTCTGGCTGTTATGCTGGCTGTTCTTGTGGCTCAGAGTAGAGTTCAGGCAGGCATCCACTCCATGAGGGAAGTTGCTGTGGGAGCTGTCCTGGCAATCTTCCTTACCTCGCTTATCTACTGGGGAATGCCGATGATCCGTGAGCATCTGGAGCCTGAATTACCTGAGCATTCTAAACCGATCCACTCAGTGAGTATGGTTGTAAGGCTCGGATGTGATAGAAGGGTGAAAGGATTTAGCATTGCTTGAAATATGGAAGAGAACTTCTTTCCTGTTGGCGGCGGCTAGTCTGTTTATATTGTCAGAAGGCGCCGCGGCAGCCCAGCAGTCTGCCACACAGGCTCACCTCGCATTCCATCCTTCAGATCTGTTTTTGAAGCTCGTTATTGTGGCAATCCTTATAGTGATTACGGCTTTTTTCTCCCTGGCAGAGTATGGTATGATCACCGTTCGCAGAACAAGACTCCACCAGCTGGCAGAAGAACATAACCGAGCAGCCACTGATGTTATACGGATGCTGAAAGATCCCACACGGCTCATGGCAACCATACAGATTGGTGTCACCCTTCTATCCACGCTGTCATCAGCTCTGGCAGCTGCCAGCGCAGTTAGCCCTTTAACCCAGTGGATTAAACTCTACTATCCACATATGCCAGCAGACACACTTGCACTACTCATCGTCACGATTCCAGTGGCGGCATTCACTCTGGTTGTTGGAGAAATTGTCCCCAAGTCAATTGCTGTACGCTATTCTGAGAAGGTTGCTCTTCTGGCTGTAAAACCACTAATGTGGACTCAGACCATCCTCACCCCCGCCGTTGCTGGAATCACACTGCTGTCCAAACTCCTCCTGCGTCCATTTGGAGGTGCAATAGAGTTTGCTCATGCACATGTGAACGAAGAAGAGATAAAGATTATGGTGGATGCTGGCGAGGAACAGGGAAGTTTGGAGCCAGAAGAGAAAGAGATGATACACTCAGTTCTGGACTTCACCGATACTGTAGCCAGAAAAGTTATGACACCACGCATTGATGTGACTGCCTGCAGCTCAACCTCATCGATTCAGGAGCTTGTAGGGTTAATTCAAACCTCAGGGCACTCCAGAATTCCGATCTATGAAGGTGACCTCGATAATATCATAGGCATTGTCAACGCAAAAGATCTGCTATCCATGTTTCCAGGTGATGGTATCTCGTTGAATATGGTGATTCGGCCTCCTTACATTATCCCCGAAACCAAAATGATTAACGAACTGCTGGCTGAGTTCAGACACTCGCATCAGCAGATTGCCATTGTTCGTGACGAATACGGCGTGACCTCAGGAATAGTAACGATTGAAGACCTGCTTGAAGAGATTGTGGGCGATATTCAGGATGAGTATGATGTTGACGAGCCGATGATGCAGACTCTGGACGATTATACAGTCCTGATGGATGGAAGGATAAGCTTGAGTGAGGTTAACGACAAGCTAGGACTTGAGATTGATGAGGAAGCAGCCGACACCATAGGTGGGTATGTCTTTAGCTTATTAGGCAGACATGCAACACCCGGCGACAAAGTTGAATACCACGGCAGCCACTTTGTAGTTGCTGAAGCAGACAGCCGAAGAATTCTGAAGATTAGATATGAGAGACAGCTGGATCCTAAATTCACCGAGAAGAGTGATCCGGAAGATCTGTAAACTGAGATTGTCTGCAGTTAACTCAAACAAGAGCATCTCACCTGGAAGCTTCCAGACAGGAGATGCTCTTTTGTTTATTACTGTTTGGATTTTGCTTGTAAAGCAGCTTTCACCAGATCAGGAATTGAGTGCATCGTATCTGCCACTGGCACTCCTGCAGCAATGAGGGCATCCACTTTGGCTTGTGGGGATCCGCTGGTTCCACTGATGATAGCACCTGCATGCCCCATTCTTTTGCCCGGAGGTGCTGTCCTGCCTCCAATAAACCCGACCACAGGCTTCGTGAAATGTGTCTTGATATACTCCGCTGCACTCTCTTCGTCACTACCGCCAATTTCACCTACCATTACTACAGCATGTGTATCTGGATCATCGTTAAATAACGGCAGAATATCAATAAACTTGGAGCCAATCATCGGATCTCCACCTATTCCCACTGCAGTAGTCTGGCCAAGGCCAGCTCTTGTAAGCTCATCAGCAATTTCATAGGTCAGCGTGCCGCTGCGGGAGATCAACCCAATGTTGCCCGGCATGAAAGAGGTAGGAGGAATGATGCCAACCTTGCACTTGCCAGGTGTAATTAGACCAGGGCAGTTTGGGCCAATGAGTCTGGTTTTACCACCAAGAGATTTCAGGATAGCATTTGCTCGAATCATATCTGAGGTAGGAACATTTTCTGAAATGCAGACAACAAGGGCGAGGCCGGCATGTGCCCCTTCGATTATACAGTCTGCTGCATTTAGAGTGTGGGGTACGAAGATACAGGAGGTGTTGGCCCCTGTTTCTTTCACAGCTTCCTCTACGGTATTGAAGACCGGCACCCCCTGTGAAACCTGGCCACCCTTACCTGGCGTTACACCTGCAACCACCTGAGTACCATACTCTATCATTTGGGAAGTGTGAAACGCACCATCTCTTCCAGTTATTCCCTGGACGACTACACGTGTGGTTCCATCAATTAAAATACTCATTCTGTCTCCTCTGGAAACTCATCATCCTCGCTTTCAAAAGCAAGAATTGGATTTAAAACATCGTCAAAAAATCCTTCGCCCTTTGCATACACCATGCCTTCCGAGGCATCTGCAATAGCGGCTAGCAACAGATCCAGAGCGTCCCATGCGGGATGTTCCTCATCTGCAAGTAATGCTGGTAAAAACTCAACGGAGTATAGAGAGTGGGTTCGCCTTAGATGATCTTCAACCAGAAGACGATCAGCACCTTCAAAGGCTTTCGTCAGGTCCAGAGCAGCATTCAGAATGGCAGCGGCATCTTCATCCACATCTGTGTTATCGCGAGTTAATAGTAACACATCATGAAGCTCTGGCTCAGTCCACCTGATAAACACAGCATCCCATTCCCTCGACAGCAGATCTGCTTCGTCAGCTTCACCAGCTGCAGAAACACTCATGCTTGCAGGTATTCCAGCATCAACGAGAACTGTTAATATCTTGTTGAGTGGAAAGGATACACTTTGTGGAGAAAAAACAATAAGGTCGTCCCCTTCTTCCATTAGATGGAACTCTCCGCCTTTCGTTTAATTGCATCCAGCGTTGACTGAAGGTTATCAGTCATCAATTTCTTTACCAAACCTTTAACCATTGGACCAACCATGGGAACGTTGATCTCATAGTCAAGCACGCTCTCAAACTCTGTAGTTCCATCTTCGAGCTGGTTGAACTGCCAGTAACCTTCCATTCTGTCCATATCACCCCGAAGCATTTTGAAACTGTCTCTCAGTGCTACATCATCCCATAAGTCTTCCTGTGTCCACCGAATTTTCATTTTAAACGCTTTGATGATACCTACCCAATCAGATACCGTTCTCAAACCATCCTCGCTTCTCTCAGTAACTGTGAGGGATTGCAGATCTTCCATGAACTCTGGAAATGCTTCCACATTTTTTGCAATTTTATAGGTAACAGCTGGTGATGCTGATATATGAACAGACTGCTCAATTCGTGGCATAGCTATGCTTTCATTTCACGCCATGCGAGTTCTGAGGCACCCATAATTCCTGCATCATCGCCAAGCTCTGCATGTGTTATACGAGCCGCTGCATAAATTGAGCCTATCGCACTAGCTTTAGTTGTTCTTACTGCAGATTGAAATAGTGTTTCAGACTGTGATATCTTTCCGCCTAACACCACTACCTCAGGGTTAAATACATCCACCATGCTTGCAATGCCAAGTCCTACATAGTGCCCAGTTTCCTGAAGTGTCTCAATGGAGATCGCATCGCCCAGCTCGGCCGCTGCATCAATCAGTGCAGGAGTAATAAACTGCTGCAGTGCCTCAGGTCCAGTAATATGTTTCCAGAGTTTGGTATCCCTGCCAGATTCCATTTTAAGCACGGCTCTCTCGATAATTGCATCTCGACCAACCAGTACCTCAAGTCTTCCGTGTGGTCCGTTTGGGCTGCTGCCTTTTCCATCTGCGATGATGATATGCCCTATCTCAGCAGCTCCGCCAGTGCTTCCTCTCAGAACCTGCCCCTCAATAATAACGCCTCCACCCACTCCAGTACCCAGCGTAAACATTACAAGGTGCCTGGTGCCTCTTCCAGCTCCAAATCTGTATTCACCTAATGCTGCAACGTTTGCATCATTGTCCATAACCATTGCAACACCCAGTTCTTCTTCTACCATTTGTCTCAAGGGTATATTTTTATATGGAACGTAACTGTCTCCCACAGTCTCGCCAAAGTTGGGCGCCCACCTCACCATACCGGCTGGCACATCTATGTGCCCCGGAACAGCAATGCCGATTGCACCAATCTGCTCCATTTTCACACCGGCATTCTTTACTGCATCTCGCACAGCTTT
>JAJZFJ010000096.1 GCA_021805395.1 bacterium | reverse complement strand
CCGCGAACGTCACTGTGCTGACCATGCGACTCCACCCCCCGGGCTGCGCCATCCCCCCTCCTCCGGGCGCATGCTGCTGCATGCTGAAGGAGGGGAAGACAGTGCGCCTCCTGATACCGTATGCAATAAAACCCTGACACCTACCTACCCGTATTCTTACCCTCCCTTAATGAGCGGTAGCGAATGGCGAGGGGAGGGTCGCATCGCAAGATGCGGGGAGAGGTCAAAAAGCGGCTTGGGTCACCGTAAACCGCCCGGATTTGCGGCAATGCCTAAAGACATTGCCTGAGAATCACAAGCCCCCTGAAGGGGGCTGCACTATCCCTGCTATGGCTAACGTTACCCCATTGTGGGAAATCCCTATTGCAAAGCAGTTCGCATTCCCACCCTCCCTTAACGAGCGCTAGCGAGTGGTGATGGAGAGGTGCCGTGGGCAAGGTAGCAATACGCACAGTCCACCGCAGTGAGGAAAACCAACGCAGCCTATCGCGTCTAGCCCACGCATGCAGGCTTTGGGATTTCAGCGCCGTGCATATGACTACGCAGGTGCCGGGGCACCAGACAACAATGCAAGCTTACCAGTCAAAGCCAAGCGATTCCAGCATCATACCGAGCCGTGATAAGGGCAGCCCAACAACGTTGAAGTAATCACCCTCAATTCTGTCTATAAACTGGGCAGCATACCCCTGAGCACCGTAGCTTCCAGCCTTGTCAAACGGTTCATCTGTTGAAATATACCGCTGAATATGCTTTTCAGAAAGTGCTCGGAAGGTGACACGTGTGACCACAGCATCAGTGATACAGGCTCTTTCAGCTCCTGTTTCGCCAACCTGTATCACAGATACCCCAGTATATACCCGATGCGTTCTACCAGAGAGCCAGCGGAGCATTTTAGCTGCATCATCAGCATCCTCAGGCTTGCCAAAAACTGAACTGAACTCATTATCATCACACACCAGTGTATCTGCGCCAATAACCAGACAGTTCGACGATCTTCCTGCAACTTCTGCTGCCTTCTGATATGCCAGATCTTTCACGTAGTCGGGAACGCTAATCGGGATAGTTGGTGCTGATGGTTCTTCATAACCACTTGGTACAACTTTGAAAGGAAAACCATATACTGTCAATAGCTCTTTTCGTCTTGGTGAAGTGGATGCAAGGATAACTTCCAAATAGTCTGCTTTCTATCAGATCAGATCTGATGCTGTAATGATTGACTGAGCTATTTCGCGCATTTTCTTGTTCTGGTTTCGTGCCTGATAATGTATGCGCTTAAACGCCTCTTCTTCACTCATATTGTGCCTGTCCATCAATATGCCTTTTGCACGCTCAATCAGTTTTCGGGTCTCGATCGTCTCTTTAAGCTGATCGATCTCCTTACTCTGAGCCTGTATCTGTTTGAATCGCTGTACTGCAATTTGAACTGCAGGACCAAGGTCTTCTTTCCTGAATGGCTTGGTGAGATAAGCTAATGCTCCGGCATCTCCCGCCTGCTCAACAAGCTCCTCTTCATTGAAAGAGCTTAAAAAGAGAATGGCACACGGCCATTGAGTCACAATATTTCGGGCAGCTTCCAGGCCATCCATCTCTGGCATTTTAATGTCCATAATGATGATGTCTGGTCGATGCAGTCGAACTAGTTCTATGGCTTGAACTCCATTTTCAGCCTCAGCCAAGACCTGGTGTCCCAGTTTTTCAAGTCTTGCACGAATAATGGCTCGGGTACGCTGCTCATCTTCCGCTATAATGCATTTCAGTATTGCCATATTGGTCTCCCTGTTAATCCCGAGGGAATATGTTTAAAAGAGTTATGATTGAGCCATGTCAACCACATGGTATAGGTTTGACATACGATTGTGCAAAATGATACAATACATTTATGCCTCTGTGGCGCAACGGCAGCGCAACGGTTTTGTAAACCGTAGGTTGTCGGTTCGAATCCGACCGGAGGCTTTCATCTACTCTCCTCAACAGTACTGTATTATATCTTATTTGCATCTACATTTCGTTTTCCGTCTAAGTTTTCTGTTAGAATATTCCACAGCAAATTATATCAACAGCATAACTAACAAATATAATTCCATTTCTTCTCCTGCACATGCAACTTCATGACCCGTAAGTACTTGTGTATCGTATTGCCCCATCCATCTGCACTCACTCACATCATCTCCTGATCTCTCCAGCTATCACTCTAAACAGAGCCCAAGATCCCATGCTATGTTTCACTTACTACCAGTTACATTCGTGTTAACATGCTTTGTGATTGCAAACGAATCAGATTGTCTTAAACTCCAGTATATAGCTTACATGGGGTGAAGTTCCTTCCACTTTGGGGAAATATCATGTCTTTCAAGCCATATATATAAGAAAACTAAAATATTAGTTTGTTATATCTCAAGAATTACAAAGTATCAGGCAATATTAACAGCGTGAACCGAACACGCTTTAGAATGAATTTAATAGATCAAGTAAAAAGGATCAGCCTTCAGCTTGTATTTCTCATACTGCTCACATGTTCAACACGGGCAGTAAGCGACAATGCTAACAGTTCAAGGCTTATTCTAATAGTTACATCCAGTGACAGCCCATTCTACACTCCTACGCGAAAAGCATTCGAACAGAGTCTGAAAAACAGCTTCTCAGACAATGGAATCAAAGTTGATTTCAGAAAAGTCTATCTAACCGGAGATAACTCCAAAGATAACCATACGCTACAGACACAAATTAATGCGCATCCCCAACTTATTCTTTCATTAGGGACCGCATCAACTGTCGATTTGTATAATTTACACACCAGTATTCCTACTCTGTTCAGCTCCATTCTAGATCCGGTATCGCTGGGCGTTGTGAAGTCTGACAAGGCTCCTGGTTCGAACTTCACAGGGACGGTACTGCTTGTGGATCCAGGAAAACAGCTGGAAACGCTGCAGCTGGCAGATCCGCAAGTTAAGAGGGTTGGAGTTCTATACACGAACAACGACCCCACATCCGTACCCTTCCTCAAGAAAGCAGAGCTGGCAGCAACAAATTTGCACATTTCGCTGGTAACGGAACCAGTAACCACAGATGACGACATAAAAAGTGATTTGAATAAGTTAAACGGAAACGTGGATGCCATGTGGATTATTGCAGACCCTGCATCTACTGGAGCAGAAGCCCTTCAGGACACTCTATCATTCTGTACTGCCAGGAAGCTTCCAATCCTGGGCTTATCAGGTGCCACAGTGCATGCAGGCGCTCTCATTTCTTTGTCACCCAATATCACAGACCTGGGAGCACTTACAGCTGAAATGGCATCCTCTATCATGAGTGGAAATACCCATCCAGCCACTTTGCCGGTAAGAGGGCCTCGAGCAACCATACTGTCAATCAATCTGAATGTTGCTAACAAGCTGGGCATTCATATTCCGTCAGATCTGCTTCATCTAGCCGATGATGTGGTGGATTCTAACAAGTAACATAAGAAGGAAAAGTATTATGAGTGGCAATAAAATGTCGAGATGGCTTATGCGGAATTTTATTATCCTTACTGCCGCACCGCTCATTCTCACTGTAGTCGCAATTGCTCGCATTAGCCGGGAACAAATTGTCTGGACAGCAGACACGATGCGAAAAACCAACCAGAGTCTGGTAGGAAATACCACCCTGAATTTCCAGGAAGTTGGTGACAAGGCTATAAGACAGAGTGCTGCCCAGGCTGGTAACACTTCATTGGCTACAGTTACTAAGGTTACCCATCATATAACACAAATTCAGAGTAATTCATTCGGTAAAGCTGCCAAGGAGATTTCACATCTCAGTTCCGATGCTCTTTCCGTTGGACTTCATCAGTCACTACGCATTCAGAGCGAACTTCAAGAGAACTCACAAAAGCAGCAAGCCCATCTCCTTGCAAACTCTGTGAAGGATATGCAGGAACGTGCTGGCGAGCCAACAAAAGAGGCTATGCTCAACCTTAATGAAGAGATAGTGCAAGAAAAAGCGCGGGCATTGGCAGACAGACTTCAGGATAGATTAAGATCTGCCCCCTATTTCCTAACCTTCACTTCACAAATGATTGACATGGGAAAAGAATCCAGTACAGACCGCAAAGTGATTCTGGATGCACTTGTACGTAGAATTCCTCAATTTCATACCATTGAGGTTCTGGACAAGCATGGAAACGAGATTACTAAATGTGCCGCTGATCAGCTTATCTTCACATCAGATTTAACGAATAGAGCTAATACAGACTGGTTTAAGAAGGCATACAACGGAAAACAGTTTGTGGCTGTTTCAAAAAAAATCTCTACGGATAG
>JAJZFJ010000295.1 GCA_021805395.1 bacterium | reverse complement strand
CTCTCTGACTGGATGTTTATCATATCCGTCAAAAGAGGAGGAAGCAGAAAAGTAAAGCACTACTGAGTTGGCACGTTCAACCCTTAGCCGATTAGTCTCAAACGATACTTCACCTCCCTCATGTTCCAACTTCAATATGCCAGTCCATTTCATAGCTCCAGCCCCCATCTCTTCATCATATCGAATAGGATTCTCATCGTACAGATAACTTGGAGCAGCAAAAGATGGACACTGACCATGCATACATAGATAACCTGATCTTGTAATTTCTGTGGTATGCGGATGGATAGATGACAACTTTGCAGTGAATGAAATGGAAGCAGGTTTGTCGGCAGTTAATCGGATCACCAATAGATCGTTAGGATAACTGATAAAAGATTCACGTGTGAATTGTGTCTCATGAACTATATAATTCACTGTACTCACAGCTGTTGTCAGATCCAGACTTCGTGAGTAGGAATGATAGCTTTCATGACCAGGGAATTCCACATGGAGATCACCTAGGGGCATATATGCTTCTGTATAGGTTCCCTGTAGTAACTTAGCAAAAGAGTCAGCTGCATGATAGTCACCTTCTAGCAGTGCTTGTCTAAGCTTGGGCATCACCTCTGGGCCAGCAGCGTTATTCCAGTTACCTGGACTACCGGACCACAAAGTATCCTCATTCAATTGAAAATGCTCTAACTCAACGCCTCCGAATATCATCGCTCCCAAATGTCCATTGCCTAGCGGTAAAGCTTCTACCCATTCTGATGCAGGCTGATTATAGTGTAGGCAAAGCGAATGATTAGACTCATGCATTGATATGACCTCATTAATGTATTCAAATTGATGCTGCCAGCAGACACTATTTAGCATACCCGTTAACATGAACCTCGATAATAAAATGATTTAATCAATCCATAAAGTGCTATTGTTATTACTGATATTATCTATAGGGAGATATTTCAACATAATGATGAAGCATGATGCAAACTGGAAAAAGATAATTCATATCTATCCAGATCAGTTCCTCCAGTTGTTTTTTCCAGATATTGCCAATCAGCTAGATTTGACTAACATAGAATTCCTTGAGTCAGAAATGATACTTGACGTAAAGAAAGGGGAAAAAGTGATGCCCGATCTGCTTTTACGTCTACATGCTAAGGATGGAAGTATGCAAATCATCATCATACATATAGAGATTCAGGCAAGATCAACCAAAGTAATGCCAGCACGAATGAACAGATACTATCATTATATTAAAGCAACTTTCGACTGTAACATAATACCTGTCGTGCTTGTATTAAGAGGTGGCAGAAGAGGTTTGGTTCGTCGACGCGTGGATGATAAGCCATTAGGATTACTTACTGCATCCTACTACTATAATGAAATCTGCGTATCGAAACTCTCTGCACCACAATATATCGACAGAGGAATGGCTCTTGCATCTACACTTGCAGCACTCATGCAGCCAGATGGACTTGAACCCTGGGAACTGAAAAGCAGGAGTATGTTGAATGTGAGTCGGGAGAGTAAAGATGAGGCTGTAGGAGAACTACTAATGTATACTATACATAGATATTTACTCCTGAACATAGAGAGCGAGAAGAAATTTAAAGAAACGATAATCTCATCAGGTGAGGTGAAGACAATGGAAAAACTGTCCGAATGGGAAACAAAAATTGCAAAAGAAGCAAAACAGGCAGGTGTGCAGGAAGGGGTAAGAGAAGGAGTAAGGCAGGGTGTACGACAGGGTCTGGAAAAAGGGAGGTCTCAGGAAGCTCGAATTTTGATTCTTCGACTGGGTACAAAAAGATTTGGCAAACCAACTAGAAAGATCCTGAAGCTCATCAAATCCATATCTACTGTGGAGATCCTGGAAGATTTGGCAGAGAGAGTGTTCGAAGCTGAAACCTGGGAAGAATTTTTAAGGTAGGTAGTGATTCACTCTGTATATGATGCTTAAAAATGTAAAATGGTTTGTCATGTCGGACTATATGATAGATAGAGTTTTTGCTCCCTTTTCGTTGACAATCATACACTCAGAGAGTATAATCTAAACTAAGATATATTGGTTTGCAGGCTATGAAGAGGTGGAGTAAGCAGGTAACGCTGACACAGCGAGCCGGGAAGGTGAAAGCCGGTACATGCTAACCTGTCGAAATGGCCTTGGAGCTGTTCAACTGAAAGTTTATACAGTAAGTTGAACCGGGGGGCTCCCGTTACTGGGTTAGGGTGTGAAAGCACCCGATAAGGCTGGTGTTGTGAGGCATCAGCGAAGACAGGTGGAACCACGAAGGCATCAGCCTCTCGTCCTGTGCGCCAAGGCTGGCGTATCGGGCTGAGTGGCTTTTTTTGTTACTCATCCCAATACACATATTATCCTTATCTGGAGAGATTTATGCCAAAGACATTAGGAATGAAGTGTAGAGAATGTGGAGAAGAGTATCCTTTAGCTCCAATTCATGTTTGTGAGCTCTGTTTCGGGCCATTAGAGGTGATGCTGAACTGGGAAGAGGTATCCAAAAAGGTTTCACGGAAGTCTATTGAAGCAGGACCACCTTCCATGTGGAGATACCATGATCTTATCCCTGTTGAAGGCCCACCCACAGTTGGACTTAATGTTGGTTTTACCCCACTCGTAAAAGCTACAAATCTTGGTAAGCTTCTGGGATTAAATAATCTTTATATCAAAAACGACGCTGTGAATCACCCTACCCTCTCGTTCAAAGATCGTGTAGTTGCAACAGCACTCACCAAAGCCAGAGAATTCGGCTACGATACAGTTGCGTGTGCTTCAACTGGTAATCTGGCAAACTCTGTTGCAGCACATGCCGCTGAAGGTGGTTTCAAATCGTATATCTTCATACCTTTCGACCTTGAGCAGGGTAAGATACTGGGAACACTTGTATACGGTACAAATCTCATTTCGGTCAATGGAAACTATGATGAGGTTAACCGCATGTGTGCCGAAGCCGGAGGCAAGTATGGATGGGCTTTTGTAAATATCAACCTTCGCCCGTTCTATGGAGATGGCTCGAAGACATTTGGATATGAAATTGCTGAGCAGCTGGGCTGGAGAGCACCACATCATGTGGTAGTTCCATGTGCAGGTGGATCATTGGTGAGCAAAATCTACAAAGGTTTTAATGAACTCGACCGGCTTGGTCTACTGGATGGTGGCGTACCAACGAAGATGTACGCTGCACAGGCTCTTGGGTGTTCTCCCATTACAACTGCAATTAAAAACAAAGCAGAAATTTTCAAGCCTCAAAAGCCCAATACAATTGCTCGTTCAATTGCAATTGGAAACCCGGCAGATGGACATGTAGCCATTGACACAGTCCGAAAATCGGGTGGCTGGGCTGAGGATGTAACTGATGAGGAGTTGATTGATGGCATAAAACTGCTTGCCAGTACTGAAGGAATTTTTACAGAAACCGCTGGCGGTGTTACCGTAGCTGTTGCTAGAAAACTGGCAGCACAAGGCAGATTCGAAAAAGATGAAATTGTGGTTTTGGCAATCACTGGCAATGGACTAAAAACACAGGAAGCTGTTGCAGAGCATCTTGGTAAGCCAGTACTAATCCAGCCAAACCTCACATCTCTTGAACAAGCACTTAATACAGAACGACTACTTCAATCTGTTTAGAAGAAGGAATAAAATAAAATGGCTGTCAATGTGTTGATTCCAACACCACTTCGCAAGTACACTAATGATCAGGAGATGGTATCTGCTGAAGCTGGAAATATTGCATCGATGGTTACCGATCTTGAAAGACAGTTTCCGGGCATAGGTGCCAGAATTACTGACGAACAAGGTGAGGTGAGACGTTTTGTTAACGTATATGTGAATGAAGAAGACATACGGTTTTTGCAAGGCAAAGATACCGAGTTAACAGACGGTGATAACATCTCAATCGTTCCTGCCATTGCAGGCGGATAGATTCACAATATCCCTCTAAAGTAAAATACCAGCGCTCTCGTTTCCATGGGAATGAGAGCGCATAAGGACTCTAATGCCAATCAAAAGTGTGAACATCATTGCGCAGAATAAAAATGCTTCTGCACCTGTTTTATGGAGACTAGGCAGGCTGTACCATGTGGTTACCAATGTAACGGATGCACGCGTATCTGACGAAATAGCATTTGTGAAGGCAGACATTGAGGGGAGCAGTTCTCAAATTGCATCAGCAGTAGCCTATCTGCATAATCTGGGCTTACTGACTGACACCTTAGACGATACATCACTGCCTGCAGCCATTCCTGCCGATCCAGAGTCCAGTGTTTCAAGAGCTAACAACATCACTGTCCGCCTGAATACTGTCACTTCGTCGCAAAGTGATATACCTTTGCTATACAGGATAGGCAGAGATTATGAGATTGTTGTTAATATTCTGGAGGCAGAATATAGTCATGAAACAGGAGGCTATCTTCTAATTGACCTAAGTGGTCCTCTCGGAGAAATCCAGCGAGCAATCGCTTATATTCACACAACCGGTGTCCATATAGATGCACGCCAGCGTAGTGTTACCGATTTCAGCAATTTATAACCATAACAGATGATAAAACTACCCTCGCATATCTACTTTGCAGGAATTGGCGGCATTGGAGTGAGCGCACTTGCCCAGCTTGCATTAGAGAAAGGGAGTGCTGTATCGGGAGCAGATAACTCAGCTAAATCGAATGAGAACCCTGCACTCTTTCGTCTTCTTGAAAAAGGTGTTGTAATCTACAATGACCATAATGCAGGCAATATAGGTCAAGAAGTAGATATGGTAGTAGCATCTGCCGCTGTAAGTAACAACTCCCCGGATTTGGTTGAAGCCAGGAAACGTGGAATACCATTTCAATCTCGAGCCGAGTTCCTGGGTGCGTTAATGGCTGCCCACTCAGGCACCAAAATTGCGATTGCTGGAACGCATGGGAAAACTACCACTACATCTCTCGTTGGGGTAATGCTTAAGTATGCAGGATTGTCACCTACAGTATTTGTTGGTGGAGAGGTTCCCCAGCTAGGAGGAAACGTACATCTTGGCTCAGATGCTGGACCATTCGTTGCAGAAGCTTGTGAAGCATACGACTCCTTTCTGTTTTTGAAGCCCGATATTGCAGTGATAACATCTGTGGAAGCCGACCATCTGGATCATTTCGGAGACGTGGCAAATATGCATAAAAGCTATCTTGAATTTGCCAAAAATACGATCTCTACTGGGGGAAAACTCATCTATTGTGCTGATGATGAGGGTGCAGTGCATATCGCTTCTCTACTCAATTTCGAATACTGCGTTCCTTATTCAATTGAAGAACTGGAAGACGTCTCCTATTTCCCAAACCCTACATTCAAATGGAACGGCAATACTGTATCACTAGGAATTCCTGGTAAACATAATGTGCTCAACTCATTAGCAGCTCTCCATATCCAACCTTTGCTGCACAATCTCACAGCAGAACAGGCCATAAATGGAGTTATGTCATTCAGTGGAGTTGGTCGCAGACAAGAGATACTAGGTGAAATTAAACTGAAAGATGGATCTGCTCTCGTCATAGATGACTATGCACATCATCCTACGGAAATTTCAGCCACCCTTAATGCAATCCGTAACGCATATCCTGCGAGCCGAATCATTGCCATTTTTCAGCCACATCTATACAGCAGAACGCGTGATTTCATGAGCGGTTTTGCATCCTCGTTATCCACCGCCGATTGCATACTCATCACAGATATATATGCAGCTCGAGAGGCACCAATGCCAGAAATTCGAGCATCTGACATAGCAATGCTTATTTCAAACAAATTCCACAATAAATCTGTACACTATATCCCTAACACTAAAGATATTCCAGCCTCTGTATTAGATATTGCTCAAAATAAAGATATAATTCTATTTATGGGAGCAGGAGATATAAACATTCAAGCAGAACGTCTTATTCAATATTCTAATTCTGGATGCATGGCATGATTCACAAAAAACTTGATGTAGTGGTACTAATGGGCGGAAATTCTCATGAGCGAGAAGTATCACTCAGCACCGGCAAGCAGATTATGGCTGCTTTAAATCCAGAAAAATATAATATTACGTCGGCTGATGTTAAAGATATAATGTATTTGTATGAGCATAAACCAGATGTAGTATTCATTGCTCTTCATGGACCCGGTGGTGAAGACGGATGCATTCAGGGAACCCTTGAAACTCTGGGTATTCCTTACACTGGGTCTGGAGTTCTTGCCTCTGCCCTGGCAATGGACAAAAAGATGTCCAAACTCCTTTTCCGCGCAGTGAATATTCCTGTTCTGCCGCATATTGATCTTCATCAATCGCAACAAATAAGTTCTGAAGAACTATACAATCTTGTCCTGGATGAATTACATGGGTTTCCAGTGTTTATAAAGCCAAATTCTCAGGGTTCAACCTTCGGCTGCAGCATGGTAGATACACACTGCGAGCTTGAGTCAGCAATCAGTAATGCATTCGACTATGATTCAGTGGTCATTGTAGAACCCTACATTAAAGGAACTGAAATAACTGTATCAGTACTGGGCAACTCCCATGGAGCTTTGAAATCGCTACCAGCCATTGAGATAGTACCAAAATCCCAGTACTATGATTACCATAGTAAATATATTCAGGGTGGGAGTGAACATATCATACCAGCCAGACTTTCGAACGCACTACTACATGAGGCAGAGCAGATTGCCCTGCGATGCCATGCTTCATTAGGTTGCAAAGGGATGTCTAGAACTGACATAATTGTATCTGGAGATAAGCTGTATGTTCTGGAAGTAAACACAATTCCAGGAATGACCCCAACAAGTCTGCTGCCTCAAGCCGCTGCTGCTGCAGGAATATCATTTACAGATCTTGTAGATCATATTATTTGTGATGCTCTCACGGATGTTCGGAGGTGATAGTTTGCAAAATATGAACAGCACAACAATTAAAAAATCGCGAATGCGACGAAAACTGGCAAGATCCAGAAACGGAAATGCCTATCCTGTGGGTCGATCTGCCAAACCAGTTCGAAAGTTTAAACAAAGAACAATTTTAATTTGCATATTTTTCCTGATAATCATAGAGATTATTGGTGCATTATTATCCTCTCCAAGGTTTAATATCCACACAATCAAAATAGCTGGCACAGCAACATGCACAACTAATGAAATTAACGCTGTTAATAACACAACAAAACTGCTGCTAAATAAGAATATTATAAGAGCTCCTCTTACAAGAGTAAACCGGTCACTCTTGTCGTTACCTTGGGTGCATTCAGTCTCCCTAGGAAGATACGCACTGAATGGCATATATGTGCATATACAACCAAGAATACCTGTTGCCATACTGAAGGTGGACGATAATGCGTGGGAGTTGAGCCCACGTGCTATTATTATCCGATCAGCCCGCAGGAGAGATAACAGTTATCCGGTAATAACTAGTGAAGTTGGTGGTATCCATTCTGGAATTCAGGATCCAGATCCTGGGGTTCTAACTGCCTTACGACTCCTCACCATGTTAACAAATAACTGCCCTACACGCATTGCAACAATCAAGGTAGATAATTTGGATAATCTAACTCTTATCATGCAAGATGGAGCTGTTTTTAGATTAGGACAACCAGAAGATCTTCAAACAAAAGTAGATTTGATTCAGCGTATCTATAATAGCACTCCAAATCCAGCAGACAAGATGCTTTTAATTGATCTTTCCTGCCCAACTGCACCTGCCTGTATCTTAAGAAAACCGTTACCTAAATCATCGTCAAGCCAAACGAGCACCAGTATTCCTTAAAGAAATACCTGATGCTGAATATGGCAACCGGGGGGATCTCCACCCTCGGGAGCTTGTGAACATTTCGGAGACATATTCGAGGTATGAAATGACAGTTTACTCGACCGGATTCCATCACCGGTCGTACATATGGCAACTCACTCTGGTAAGTTTTGTACTGGGTCTAATTTTAGCAGCAACTATCCAGACTGCATCTCAAGTATCACGTGCCGGAAACGGACCCGACCGAGAAGGATTTGTGTTTGGCAGCGGAAGTAGTGCCGCCATGTTCACAGATTTAAATAAACAGATCCATTCTCTTCAGTCTGAAAATAGTCATCTACGGCGTAATACTCAAAAGCTGAACGATCAGATTGCGAATCGAACTGGTGCAGCATCTACACTTAATCAGGAGCTGCTTGATGCCCAGGAATTTGCTGGCCTTACAGAAGTAGCCGGTCCCGGCATTCAGGTCACCTTAAATGACAACAGTGGAGCGCAGGTCAGTACCGCAAATCCTGTCTCACTCAATAATCTTGTTCATGATGCAGATATCATGGAAGTTGTAAATGAAATGAAAATATCTGGTGCAGAAGCAATTGCAGTGAATGGTCAGCGGATTGTCAATAGTTCAACAATCCGCTGCGTTGGCCCGGTTATTCAGGTGAATGGCGTTCCATGCGCTCCACCCTACATTGTTCAGGCAATTGGAGAGCCAGACTCATTATATGGTGGGATGAACCTGCCCGGAGGCATTCTTAGCCAGATGAGCCAAACCAGCCCCTCGATGGTACATATGGTCAAAGAGAAGAAGGTGATCCTGCCCGCTTTCTCAGGCGACACACAGTTCCATTACGCACATATTGTTCCTGTTGGTCAGGATCCTTTAGCTTCTACCGGGAGTTGACAATGCGATTACGTGATGCTGCACTCCCAATATCTGGTATGATACTTGGGTTAGGAGTGGGTGTATTCGGGTTTCGAAATTTTCACATCCACATTCCTCCGGATTATGCGCCCTATCTTTCACTGGCTGCCCTCGCAGCTCTCGATACAGTGTTTGGCGGTTTGCGCGCAGGTTTGGAAGGACGTTTCCAGAATGACATCTTTGCGAGTGGATTTGTGTTGAATACCTTGCTGGCATCCACTCTAGCATGGGTAGGAGATGGATTAGGTATAAATCTTGGTCTTGTTGCTGTGCTTGTTCTTGGAAGCAGGCTCTTCAATAACTTGTCTCTTATGCGGCGATTCTATCTCAATAAGCGTGCGCTATTGAAGAAGCAGCAAGAGGAAGAGGCAGTACAGACCCTGCAGACAAGCTCTCCTGCATAAGGAGGAGTTTGACTTGAGTGGAGGAATTTGTTTAGAAAATTCTCTGGCAACCTGCCATAGGGAGTGAGGCCTTCGTGCCCAGAAATGAGATTATAACAGCACTCGACATTGGTACAACCAAAGTCTGCGCCTTGGTTGGACAGCTGTCTGACCAAGGCGAAATGATTGTAATTGGAGTGGGTATTGAACCTTCCACTGGAATGAAAAAAGGTGTCGTGGTAGACATTGAAGCTACTGCAAAAGCTATTGGTGATGCAGTTGGAAAAGCATCCAGACAGGCAGGTACAGATGTTGACGCTGTATACACCGGTGTTACTGGAGAGCATATTAGCTCCCTGAACTCCACAGGTAGAATTGCTATCACAAACCCCGACAGGGAAATTACCTTTGCCGATGTGGAGCGTGTTCTAGAAGCTTCTAAAGTTATTGTTCTGCCTCCAGACAGGCAGATACTTCACGCGATTCCTCGTACATATTCCATAGATGGTCAGGATGGTATTCACCAGCCTGCAGGGATGAGTGGTACCAGACTAGAAGTTGAGACACACATAGTTCACGCAGCTTCCACGTTTTTGCAGAACGTTGAAAAGAGTGTGATTAGGGCAGGGTTGCATATTGCAGAAATGGTGTTGGAACCAATAGCCACCGCTGAAGCTGTTTTGCTGCCATCCGAACGAATGCTGGGCGTATGCCTGCTGGATATCGGCGGCGGCACGTCAGACATGGCAGTTTTCTCAAACGGGAGCATCATCTATTCCTGTGTTATCCCTATAGGTGGTAATCATGTTACACATGATCTGGCTTATGGGTTAGCGATTTCACATGAAGAGGCTGAGCGTCTGAAAACTGAAAGCGGTTCATCTGTTGAAGATATGGTGCCCGAAGATGATTTTGTGATTGTTCAGCAGGTTGGACGTGATGATGAGAGGAAGCTTCGACGGCGTGCCCTGGCAGCAATCATAGAACCCAGGATGCAGGAGATCTTTGAAATAGTCCAGCAAGAGCTGGAGCTTTCCAACTGTACAGATATCATCCCTGCAGGAATTGTGATTAGTGGCGGAGGCAGTCAAATTGTTGGTTGCTGCGAAATTGCTCAGCGGATTCTAGGTATTTCTGCCCGTGTGGGTCGTCCGCATGTGTCTGGTGGTCTTGGAGATACGCTTACCAATCCCAGTTATGCAACAGCTGTTGGCCTGCTGCAACACGGCTCAGAGCACTACCTTACAAACAAATCTAGAAGAGTTTATCGTGGAGGCGGTTTACTGAAATGGATAAAGGATTTAATCGGGAAATTTAGCAGTTCCAGATAAAATCTTCTGATTTTATAGCTGAATCACGAAATGTTGAAGATTAGTATGAATCAATAAGTATTAACCGCCTCTTGTTGCGGTATCATGAACTATCAGGCTAGAAGGGAAGGCGTTCGCAATGAACAAACCAAGTGTAACACATGCAGAGCAAGGCTCAGCCAGAATAAAGGTTGTTGGTGTTGGAGGGGGTGGCACTAATGCGGTGAACAGGATGATTGATGCCGGTCTTGCAGGAGTTGAGTTCATTGCAATGAACACCGATCTGCAGGTACTGGATATTTCCAAGGCAGAGATCAAACTTCAGCTTGGCAGAGATTGTACCAGCGGCTTAGGTGCCGGTGGTGATCCAAATGTGGGACGAGCTTCCGCTGAGGAGAGCAAGGGCGAGATTAAAAAACTTCTTGATGGAGCTAATATGGTCTTCATCACGGCAGGTATGGGAGGTGGCACTGGTACTGGTGCAGCACCTATCATTGCTGAAATTGCTTCAGAACTCGGTGCTCTCACAGTTGCAGTTGTCACAAAACCCTTCGGATTTGAAGGTCCCCGACGCATGAAACTGGCTCTGGAAGGTGTTGAGACGCTACGAGGTAAGGTAGACACCATAATAGTTGTACCGAATGAACGCCTTTTAAGCACAAATGATCGTAAAATGCCTCTGGTGGATGCTTTCAAATGTGCGGACGATGTCCTGAGACAAGGCGTTCAGGGAATTTCAGACATCATTACTATTCCAGGAACAATCAATGTAGACTTTGCCGATGTTCGTACTATCATGACCCGTTCCGGTGCAGCAATTATGGGTATCGGAGTCGCCAGTGGAGACCATCGCGCTGTTGAAGCCGCTCAGAGTGCTGTCTCTTCACAGCTTCTGGAAACAAGTATCCATGGTGCTTCAAGAGTTCTCATCAACTTCACAGCAGGCAACGACCTGTCACTAAGCGAGTTCCAGGAAGCAGCTGATCAGATCCGACAACTATGTGATCCTGATGAAGCCAATATAATTTGTGGATGGGTTCCTGACAGCTCTATGGAAGGCGAAGTTCGTGTAACAGTGCTTGCCACTGGCTTTGCTAACTCTGATCCAACCATGCCAGCCAACAATGCAACCAGCCAAAGACCTGCCAGTACCCCAGCTGCAAGTGTAGCACCTAAACCGATCCCTGCACAACCAGCTGCACAGGCTGCTCCAGTTGATCCTCGCAAAAGCTCATCTGATGATTATGACATACCTGCATTTCTTCGCAAAAGATAATGTAATTTGAAAATCATACGAGATGTCGCCCTGCTTCTGAGCAGGGCGACCCTGCTTGGTAATTTAAATACTTGTCTACAAATATAACACTAGTTAATTAATCTATTTTGAAGTACTTCTCGCACATTCTTAACATCGATTTTCATTTGATCCACTAAATCATCCAGATTGTTAAACTTAATCTCTGAACGAAGAAAACTGATAAATCGTATTGACACTTTTTGACCATACAGATCCTCATTGAAATCCAGAAGATTAGTCTCCACAGACCTGCCCGCTGATTCTACAGTTGGCCTGTTCCCAATGCTGCACGCTCCCTGCACTATTCTGCCATCCTGCAGTGTTACCAAAACTGCATAAATTCCATCTTTTGGCACAACCTGTCTTTCAAATAGCTCCAAATTTATTGTAGGGAAACCCAAAACTCTGCCTAAATGCTGCCCATGCACCACAACTCCTTCAAGAAAATAGCCATGGCCAAGTACCATTTCGGCCTCCTTAAACTGAGCAGTTCGAATTAACCCACGTATTCGGGAACTGCTTGCAGGTGCCCCTTCAACCATTACCGGATCAAGTGCGTGGAGTTCAAAATTGTATCCGCTCTCCATACTTCGCAGGTAGTTCACATCGCCTGCCCTATTTTTTCCAAAACAGAAATCATTCCCTTCAACTATTGCCTCTGCTCCTAGTAACCCCTTCAAGATTTTGGAGAGAAAAGTATCTCTATCTGTATTTGCTAACTCCATATCAAAAGCCGCAATTACCATTATATCTACACCCATCTCCTGGATTAAGGCTATTCTCTGGGCAGAAGTGGTAATCAGTTCTGGTGCATTTTCTGGGCGCAGGAGTTCTGCAGGATGTCTATCAAATGTGAAAACAACCGTATCTCTACCATTTCTATCAGCATCTTCCACTGCTTTTTGAATAAGTGCTTGATGTCCCAGGTGTACACCATCGAAAGAACCAATTGCAACAGTGGATCTACTTAGGGGTTGAGGAATTGTTTGAAGTCCGTTATATAGTTTCATGAATGCATGAACACCTTAAATGGAAACAGGCATCCCTCCATGAATTTGGCTAAGGCAAGTAAATTCTCATCTTTATCAATCAATACTACTGGCTGATTAGGCTCAGGTGGCCAACAGGTGCAATTGCTAGTTTTGAGAGCATTCACATCCAGCGACCTTCCCTGCTTAAGATCTTCTAACTGTTCTGTCTCCACTAATAAAGTAGGATATCCCTCCATAGCACGAATGGGGGGCAGCACTGCCTCACGAAGGCATCCATCAGCCTGCATGTCAGTCAGCTGCTGCAGAGAGAACGCCTGATTGACATGGAAACAGTTCAGCTCATTTTTTCCAACCCATGTCCTTTCCAGGCTCACCATATGACCACCAACGCCCAGTGCCTCCCCAATATCAAATGCAAGGGTACGTATGTATACTCCAGATGAACATGTTATCTCTAGTTCAGCGGTTGGATAAACCGATTCCTGAAAGCTGTTCATTGAGAGTTTCTCAATTACCACCGAGCGAACATTTCGTTCTACTTCAATCCCTGCTCTTGCCAATTCATACAAGCGCTTTCCTTCATGGTGAACTGCTGATACCATTGGAGGCAGCTGTTCGATAGCACCTGTGAACATTGGCAGTATGTTTCTAACATCTTCCTCTGTAATATGTTCTGCGGAAGTAGTACCAAGATCTGTCCCGGTGGCATCCTGAGTTGTGGTAGAAATACCTAGCCTGATTACAGCCTTATAATGCTTCCGTTCTGCTGTGAGATACTCAGCCAGACGCGTAGCATATCCTAAACATAGTACAAGAACACCGGTAACTTCTGGGTCAAGTGTGCCAGTATGGCCGATTTTTCTCATATTGAAAAGCCTTCTCACCCTATTCACCACGTCATGGGAGGTGAGTCCAGCTTCTTTGTTTACTACGAGCAATCCATTTGTCTCAGTCATAATAACTCACAAATGCCCTGCATGAAGTGTCCTTTTGCTCTACGATGCATTCAACTACTTCAGGAAATATACTTGAGGCATTGAAATATATTACCTTGATTCTTGTCAGGCAGGTTGAATTGCTTGTCGAATCTTGTGGTAGAAAAGTGTGGAATGAAGACTCGTTCAGATAGTTCAATCGTCAGGAACGCTGTAAATTCTTTGGAGTATATATTAACCTAATGAACTAATACCTGGTCTCAGCACCTTGATGCGCTAGCTCATGAAGTAATCATGTTAACAAAATAGGAATGTATACTGGTGTCCCCTGTCAGTTCAGGATGAAAAGCAATTGCCAACACGTTTTTATCACGTACTGCCACTATTTTGTCATTAAATATACCAAGCACTTCCACATTCGGACCTATTCTGGTAGCATAGGGAGCACGAATGAATACCCCTCTAATTGTTTCTACACTGTTATTCAGGCTTACTGTGAGATCGGCTTCAAAGCTGTCTATCTGACGTCCAAATGCATTCCTTGCAACGCCAATATCCAGCAGTTTCAGAGTTGGCTGATTCGGTGCCTCTTCTACTTCGTTTGCCAGAACAATCATTCCTGCACACGTACCGAACACTGGCATTCCTGTAGACACGCGCTGTGTGATCGCAGAATCGAGATCAATCCTCTGTAACAGTTTGATAATAGTGGTAGATTCTCCACCAGGCAATATTAGTGCATCCACATTCTTCAGGTCATCCGGAGTTCTAACCTCTGAAGCAGTCACGTTCGGAATGGATGACAACGTCTTGATATGAGCTGCAAAATCTCCTTGTAGAGCTAACACCCCAACTCGGGCTCGGTCATTCAAAATGCTTCTACCTTACCCTTGAACCTATGGGAGCGATCTCATCTGGACGCACAAGTACTGCACGACCATCCACATCAGCTGCAAGAAGCATGCCCTGAGATTCAATGCCCCTCATTTTACGAGGCTGCAGATTTGCAACAACTACAACCTGTTTGCCTATTAGCTGTTCTGGTGTATAAAACTCTGCAATTCCTGCAAGGATTGTTCTTGCCTCCCCCTCTCCCAAATTAACGGTTAATCGCAGTAATTTGGTAGCATTCGCAACTGGTTCAGCAGCAAGAATTTCACCCACCTTTAACTCAATATTCATAAAATCATCGATTGAAATTAATGATGACTCTTTTGTAATCTCTGCTGGAGAAACTGGGGTGCCGTTAGGCGGGACAGTAGACATTTCCAAAGTTTTTTCCTCTTGATTAAATTTAATTGCTCCAATTCGTTTCAAGTCCTCAACACCCACTTCGAGATCCTGAATACGAGGAAATACTGGACATGGAGCATCTAGCGTTGTTTGGTTCTGGATTCCTCCCCATTTCAAATCTGCCCATGAAGGAACCAGGAACTGAAACCCTGTTTGTGATGTGAGAGCCTGAGAAGCTGTAGGCATAAATGGAGCTAGGAGTATCGAAGAGATTCGCGCAACTTCCAGACAACTGTAGAGTGTTTGATAAAGCTTCTCCTGCGAGTTAGAATCACCTTCTTCGGACTCTTTGTAAAGCTGCCAGGGCATCCTTACATCGATATACTTATTCATTCTGCCTACTAAGCGCATAACAGCTTCAATTGCACTGTTAAGCTTAAACTCTTCCATCTTCAGGATATATTCAGATTTTATCTCTTCGGTGAGAGCCACGATTTCAGCATCGTGCACATCAGGAGTAAGTACAACTCCTCCCGTGTATTTATGCACCATATTCACAGTGCGATTGATTAGATTTCCAAGATCATTTGCAAGGTCTGTGTTATATCGTCTCAAAAAGTTCTCGACTGAGAACTCTGTATCTGCTCCAAAGTTCATCTCTCTACATAACAGATATCGAAGTGCATCGGTTGCTAACGATCTGTCAATACCACTCCGGTATTCTATCAACTTGGCAAAATCGGTAGGGTGTGGTAATCCCCCAGTAGATTTGCCAGCTTTCTCTCCCGCAGCCAAACCTGGAAGTGTCCAGAAGCCGTGTGCAAAGACCTGTTTGGGCAGCGGCAGATCCAATGCCATTAGCATGGCTGGCCAGAGAGTAGCGTGAAACCTCACAAATATCTCTTTACCCATAAAATGGAGATTTGCTGGCCACCATTTGTTCCAGTCAGGGTCATCAGGCCAACCTGTGGAAGCTAGATAACTAACGAGAGCATCAAACCAGACATATATCACCTTACTTGAATCACCGGGATAGGGAATCCCCCACCCTCTGTTCGATCGGGTAATACACATGTCTCTTAAACCATCTTTGATGAAACTCACAACTTCATTTTTGCGAAATTCAGGCACAAGAAATTCTGGATTGTTCTCAATATGCTCCAAAAGTCTGTCACCAAAAGCTGAAAGCTTGAAGAAATAGTTCTCTTCGGATTCACGTATTACAGGCTTTCCTGTTTCTTTGGAAAATCCATTTTCCACATCGGAATCCCTGTAATACGTTTCATCACTCACACTGTACCAACCCTCATACTTATCTTTATAGACATATCCTTTTTCAGTCAGCTTAGTAAAGAATTGATGAACCGCATTAATATGTCTGGGCTCTGTAGTACGTATAAAATCATGAAAACATACATCAAGATCACTCCAGCAAAGACGGAAAGCATTCGACAGTCCATCCACAAATTTTACAGGATCCATACCTGCTTTTTCCGCAGCTTCCTGAATTTTTGTCCCATTTTCATCTGTTCCAGTCAGGAGTCTTGTAGTTTTACCTCGCATTTTGTAATATCGAGCTAAAGCATCACATGCTACTGTTGTGAGAGCAGTTCCAACATGCGGCAGACCATTCACATAATAGATTGGCGTTGTAATATAGTAGGTGTCCCGGTCTAATAGAATTTCGGAGGCACCTTCACTAATTTCCTGGTTATGTATTGTCATATTTAGTTGTATTCTCGTTATTCTTTTGGCTCAAGTTATTTTGTGGCCATGATATCAAGAGGAATGTGAAATATGATGGCACACTGGTTTCATTTCCACAACCTTGATATCAGTGTTTAATTCAGCTTACAGGCACATCCTGATCCATTCCAGCCACAGCCTCCAGGCTGCGCGCAATCAGACATTGGTATATTCTGGGTAGGAGAATGTGAAGAAGTTACTGATAGAAGCTTAACGATCTTTGCATCTCCACAATCAGGACAGTTGAGCTTTTGATACTCTCGTGTTCGTTCAAGCACTTTAAAGCCTGTTCCACAACTCTTGCATTGATACTCATAGATAGGCATTACTTACTCCTATACGCCACAGTTCTATACTTCTCTGTCTGTTGCGCATTTTTTACACTTAGTACACTTATCATTCTTGACATTCATAATGTCAGTTCTGTCATAAACGACTTCTTCACGGTTCGCAGATAATCTAACGGTTGTCTTAAGAGTTAAGACATCAACCTCCATAACCTTGCCTTCACCTCCTGGAGTAGAGACAAGTGATCCTATTTGGGGTGTGTTAGATATTTCCGTCGAATCGTCATTCTCATATTTCAAACAGCACATCAATTTTCCGCACATGCCTGAATATTTTACAGGATTCTGATAGATTGTCTGATCCTTGGCTAACTTCACCGACACCGACTCGAATTCAGTTAAAAATGTAGAACAGCACGTGGTCAAACCACACTGTCCTAGACCACCAAGAATACTTGCATGATCCCTTACTCCTACCTGGTGAAGAATTACGGAACACCGTAACTTACTTTTGAGATCTTGCACCAATGCTCTAAAGTCTACTCTTTCATCCGAAGCAAAATGAACGGTAAATATCTTTGTATCAAACGTATATTCTGCCTGAAGA
>JAJZFJ010000026.1 GCA_021805395.1 bacterium | reverse complement strand
GTTGCTAACAACCGAAGCTCTTGTGGTTGAGAAGCCAGAGAAGAAACCCGCAGCACCTGCTGGGCCTGGTGGTCCTGGCGGTATGGACTACGATATGTAGTCTGCTATCGCGCAGAGCCTCTTATCAAGCAGCCTTCTCCCAATGGGGAAGGCTGCTTTTTTTATAAATTCCAGATATTTGGCTTGGCATTCAATCCTGTATCTATTCATCGGGCTATCCCCTTCTCCTTACGGGTATTCCAGTTAAAAAGTCGATATTTTACAGTAGAATATTGAAAACAGATATCGTGAGAAACAACATGTTCCTGAATGATAACACAACGGATGATAAATTCATTACTGCCTGTGCTCTGAATCACATTTCGTTCTTTGCTGCAACATCAGAGGCACATCATGGAAAATCCTTCACAACAAAGGGTTGTGACTGGTACGGGTCCACAGATGAGGTTGTAATACCATTCCCAAACTGGACAAGTGAATATGCAGCTTCGGCTCTGGATGAGGTGCTTGAATACTGCCTAGAGGTTAGACCTGCTAAAACATCTTGCTGGTCACTGATACCCTATGAACCAGCAGATTTAGGGTTGATGCTGATGGCACGCGGCTTTGAATGGGGATGGCAGCCTCACTGGATGGTACTGGATATGAAGGATCTGGAAACATTTCAGTCTGTGCAAAATCTGGTGATAACTGTGGATACAACCGGGATACCAGGAGCTGCAGAGCTACCGTACTACAAACGTGAAAATGCAGGCTATCAACACCACATTCTTAACAGGCAGCCAGTAGACACATGGCGGCTTATTGGCTCGATTGATGGTCAGGTGGTTGCTCACGCCACTGTGCATCTTTCCTCAGGTGAGCTGGGAGTGGCTGGCATCTACTCGGTGGGAGTGGTTGAGACCGCTCGGAGGCAAGGGATAGGGCAGGCCATTACGCTGGCTGCAGCACTCCATGGCAAAGCGCAAGGCTGCCGGTATGCTGTCCTAAACGCTGCTAATCCGTTCTACCTCAAGTTTGGGTTCCGATCGTTAGGGTACGGTCAGACCTGGTGGATACACGACAACAGCTGGGAACATCCTGCTACGCAGCAGCAGATCACCTTCGCCGAAGCAGTCGCTCGAGGAGACCTCTCCCTGCTGGATACCATGGAAGCGGAACCGGAGCTGATGACCGACGAACTACCCTGTGGACTAACTCCTTTGGAGCTGGCAGCAAGGTTCAGTGTAGAGACAACTGGAAAGTGGCTTCTGGAACATGGCGCACATCCGGCAATCCTGCCACTGTGGGATCTAAAGATGCATTCCCTGCTTGAGGCACATCTGCACGAGAATCCCCAGTTGGTGAATGAAAAGTGCGGGCCATGGGCACTGACAGCCCTGCATTCAGCGATATGGCGAAACGATCTCCCTCTTGTGCGGCTGCTTCTGACAGCCAAGCCAGACCTGTCAATCAAGGATGCACAGTTCAACTCTACGCCTGTAGGCTGGGCCAGGCACTTCAGTCGCACAAAGATCCTCAAGCTGCTTGAAGAGTATGAGGCATAGTAGTCTGGTTTGTGGTTCCCGGGGTTATTTACTTGATGAGCATTCGGGTTGTGTTAGATGTATCTGGCAAAATGATTTAATTATATACAAGAATGATTAGATTGATATCTGGGATATTTAATTCAAATCTTTCACTCGTGAATGATTAACATTTTCGATGTTAGCTCCACTAGATTGTTCTCTATGAAGGCATCCGTAATCTTTTGCATATTAGTAATAAAAAGGGAATTAAGATCGTGATTTGAAATATTTCCAGTGGATATCAGTAAAAGCTTTTTAGGTTTTCCTGATAATCGGTAAGATATCAGGAAATCTGAGTCCTTTGATATAATAATCCTCTCTTGTAAATCAGCAGTTGCAATTATACTAGCATCAGTAGTCATATTTCCGTTTGGCAAATCAACAGTATGTATAACTGAATGCCCCAATGTACGTAGAACATCTGCTAACTTTAGGGGAAGCTGCGCATCCATCTAAAATTTCATGCTGCAAAATAATCGACCTGTTTAACGCGAAGTACACGAGAAGCATACAAAAGTACAGCAAGAATGTCTTCGTTTTCTAATTCTTCATAATCATTTAATATCTCTTCGTTGCTCATCCCTGATGCAAGTAACTCAAGAATCATCTCGACGGGATAACGCATACCCCTTACAGTCGGTCTACCATGACAAATGTCAGGATTGAAAGTAATTCTATCCATTTTAATCTCCCTTACAGGACTAAATTATACCCTTACCAGGTTCCAAAGAACGAATTATTAAAGTTACCTTGATTAGTTGAGTGTATCCGATCAATATCTACTTGAGAAGAGGACATGTCTGGTTACTGCAAAAGTGACAAGGCAAGTGTGCTTCGGACTATAGATGCATGACAAATACTTTGGATTATGTAATTACGATCCTAGTGTTGACATGCACTTTATGCCCTTATCAGGACTTGGATAGGCTAACTCATCAGACCTATCGATCCTCTCTGGACAAATCAACATCACGTATTTATGCTTAGACGGAGCATTTTGATAGTAGTGAGCTCCTTATACCATAGAAAGCACACGAACAATGATAGACTAGTGGTACGGTGGGATACTAACTTGATGTCCATTCGTGCGTGTTAAATGTATCCAGTGAAATAAGAATGGTATAACAAATTTACGGAATCAGTTATTGATCTTCTAACAGCTGGCAATGCCTGCCTCATTGATCTGCTCTTTCATGTAATTTCGTAACTTTCAAGTGATTTCGGGTTTAAAAATTCTCAGGATTCTGCTACTACCCAGGAAAGGCTACCAATTCAAAGCAACCAGCTTGCAGAAATTCGATAGTAAGAAAAACAACTGTCTAAGAATAAATAGAAAGAGGTATTAGGCAGAGAGGATCAATCCAGATTTCAGACGAATTCTCAACATCAAGAAGGGTATTTTCCACTCTGAAATAAGATTGCATACTGATACATATAGTACATTCTTGCGGTGGACCTAACAGTAAAATGCTTTGCTTCCTCCTAGAGGTTTGAATATCCCTCTAGAAGAAAGCAGCTGGACTTTAAGTTTGGGATTTAATAAAAACCCTAAACGTTTAGATTGTGACTCCACCACTTACATGAATTCGCTGACCCGTAATCCAGCGGGCATCATCAGAGGCAAGGAACACTGCCACCGGTCCCATATCCTCTGGCAGCCCTATGCGCCCGAGTGGTGTATCCTTTATAGCCTGGGTTACGAATTCATCCATTGCTTCCTGTGGCATACCCATAGACTTTGCACCTTCAGTATCTGTTAAGCCAGGGTTAAGTCCGTTAACGCGAATGTTGCGAGCTCCTAGCTCTTTGGAGAGTGAGATTGTTATGTTATCGACAGCACCCTTGGTTGCAGCATAAATTGAGGTGTATGCTGGCGGCATTGATCCCACCACGGAACCAATGTTAATGATGGATCCACCCTCTGAACCAATCAAATTCACTGCCGCCTGTGTGGCAAGCATTAGACCAAGTACATTGAGGTTGAACATCCGATGAAACTCTTCTGGAGTGACGCTTTCTAACGGACCAAAGTTGTATACACCGGCATTGTTTACCAGAATATTCAGTTTGCCATACCTTTCTTTTATGTCTGCAAATAGTCGGCTAATCTCATCTGGTTTCGAGATGTCAGCCTGTACCGCAATTGCTTTCCCACCATGGGAAATGATATGGTCTACAACTGCATCTGCTCCACTTTTACTTGTAGCATAGTTTACAATCACTTCAGCACCTGCTGCACCAAGATGCTTTGCAATCCCTGCTCCAATCCCTTTTGATGCCCCCGTCACGAGGGCAATTTTGCCTTCTAATTTCGCCATTTTATTTCTCCCTGAATGTCACTTCTGTGATATACTTGACACTTACTAGTTTATGATGTCGTGCAACATCATTGTTATTATGATGTATACTATCATCATTGTCAATAGTCCATCCAACTTTTTAATGTCAATTGTCATCAAAGGGCTTTTCGACCTGGTAACATCCGTATTAGAAAGTGATCGGAGAGTATAAAATGAAACTAACCAAAGAGCAGGCAGAACGAAACCGCCAGGCTATCATACAGGCCGCCGGAGAGATGTTCAGGCAGAAAGGTGTCGATGGAGTCTGTTTGAATGAATTAATGAAAGCAGCTGGATTCACTCATGGGGGCTTCTATAATCACTTTGCAACCAAAGAGGACCTCATATCGGAAGTATTGAAAGACTCATTCTCACAGCAGACGCAGGCCATCAAACACGCTTGTGAACTGGGTGGAGAAGATGCTGCGAAGAACTTCCATGACATCATCGAAAACTATATGACTGCTGAACATAGAGACGATCCTGGCAGTGGTTGTCCCATTGCTGCATTTGCTATGGATGCTGCCAGGAAAGGAATAGGAATGCAGGCTGCATACGCACAGGGAATTGAGAACTTTCTCTCAGTCTATGAAAATGAGTTGTCTTCTGCTACTACAGATGTGAATAGTGAAACCGAAATGGGAATGAGTGCGGCAAAGCAAAAGGCTATCAGACTGTTAATCACAATGATAGGAGGCATGATGTTATCGCGCGCCGTGGCAGAGGCATCCCCAACTCTATCCGATGAAATCCTTGCAGTTGGGCGCGAACAGCTTTTGAAAATCATTAATTCATGAAGTGAGTTTACAAAACATTCACTCATATAATTCTGAATGTTTCATTCAATTCATACACACTTCAACGTGAACGAGGACACATATCCTATAGGGATAAGAGAAGTGATACTCCGTAGTCTGATAATTTCCAGACGTTTCATTAATGCCCTCCTATAAGAACGGAATCCTTTTTAACCAGATAGTTGCACATATCTCTCTAGATCTACCCTTTCGCGTGATTTCGTGTTAAAGAGCGCTGAAACCTGATTGTGCCTGAGAATGTCTGCAGATGGAATGCAATCAGAGGACAGATTAAGTAACTTGAAAGCATTCAAAATAGAAACCTACAATTCAAGATTGTAACAAGTATCGAACATGACTGAATAAAACGATTAAAATATAGTGTGTCGATTCCACACTGTTTCGCCTTATTGAGGCCGGCCCAGGCACAGCCTGCATCCTGCTGCTGGCTGGTACCGTCTGCAGTATGGGCAACCCGGAGGGCTCAGCTACCAACACCAACAGCGGCACGCCATGACGCCCAGCTCACTTCTTGGCACAGCCTGCGATTAAGCATGGCCCGATGACACTGTCTTGCAATCACTATGCAATCGGACACCCCTGCATCTCCCCACAGCTAAAAGAGGTCATCCGCCTCTGGCTCCTCAACCACTGGTTTCTCTCCCTGTTTCAGACCATTCAGTGCTTCATCCACTGATAACTGTGTAGCTGTTAGCCGTGACTTGCACTGATTGATAAGCAAAACCGCCTCCTGAACAACCTTCTCAAGGTCATCCACTTCCACTTCGGCTCCCTCTATCTGCTCAACAATGGCCTTAAGCCTGCCCATAGCAGCAGAATAACTTTGAGTCTCCTCTTTACGAACCTTACTGTTCATCTTTAACCTCCTCCACAGTGCTCAATATTTTGCCCTGAAATACAGTTGTCTCTATCTTGTCTCCATGGTTCAAATGCCCAATCGTTTTAATTGCTTTACCATTCAGTCTGGTAATACTGAATCCTTGTTTAAGTAGAGCCGCAGGATCTCGAAGCACTATAGTTTTATTCATAAACTCAAGCGATTGGAACGATCGTTCCAAACTGCACTTAACATTTGTTAAAAACTCTATCTGAAGATGATTCAGGCTTTGCCTGTTAGAATCCAGTACACCATGGGATCGCAAGTCTAGCCGCGTGCAAATTGCAGTTATCTGATTGAAATGTGATTGCACATTTTTCCAAACTCCAGTTGATAACCTCTGATGCATTCGATGGAACTCGGTCTCCATCTGCTGCTTTCTCACTTGCACCAGGTGCTCTAGCCGATCTGAAATCTGCATAATCTCTCTCTGCATGTATTCAATGAGCCGAGTGGTAACTCGAGCAACCCTCTCCGTTAGTTCATTTAGCTGTGCATCAAAGTTGTGAATCCTGTTGATCAGGATTTCTGCCGCTGCAGTCGGAGTCTCAGCTCGCATGTATGCCACCATATCACAAACGGAGGTGTCTCTATCATGCCCAATCCCAGTAATGACTGGTAATGGAGAGAGTGCTATAGCTTTGCCAAGCAGATAGGAATCGAAACATGACAGGTCCACTACCCCACCACCACCTCTCAGGAGAAGCAGGCAGTCAAAATCTGTATGGCGTGCGGCAATTTGTGCGAAAGCGTTCAGAATGGATGCTTCGGCACCATCACCTTGTACTACTGCAGGGAAAAGTGTGATATGGAAGCTGTAACCAAACACGTTATTGGTTAATCTGCTCTGAAAATCTTCCCAGCCGGCAGCGCTTGGAGACGTAATTACCGCTAACCGCTGTGGGACGACAGGAAGCTGAAGCATTCGATTTAACTGAACTAAGTTCTCATTCTCAAGCTTCTCTATAATTTCCCGTTTTCTTCTGGCCAGCTCACCAAGGGTATAGGATGAGTCGATATCCAGGATATTCAGTGACAAGCCATACACCGAATGATAATTAACCTGAACACACAAAAGAGCCTGGACTCCCGCTTTGAACTGCTGTCCAGTCTCACGCTGAAAACTGGTAATGAGATGTGCGTTTGATGCCCAAACTACTGCCCTGGATTGTGCCAGTGTCTGATTACCAGATTTCTCAACAAGCTCTAAGTAAGTATGTCTTGCCGAGCTAGGGTTAACACGCGCCACTTCTGCCACAACCCAGATCGGTTGGGAAAATACTTCCTGTAAGGTAGCTCCAATCAGTCCGTTCAGTTCAGACAGCGTGATGTATTGCAGCATTGATTATGGTCTAACCCCTGATTCTAAGGAGACTTCTAAATAGTATATTATGTAACTCATTTGTCACTTATCACGGAAAATGAGTGAAGGTCTCTGTCTAATATAGCATTGTGCTTAACTAATTGACACAATTTTAAGGAATATGTGTGCACTCCTGTGGATAGAAGCAAACACCAGTGGTAATAATTTGCAGGCGATTGTAAGACGCTAGCTGGTTTACAACAAGAAACCATACTGTGGAAATGTTTACAAACCTTAGTGAATATAGCAGACCAAGTTGATTTTTGTCTATTAGCAATTTCTATCATGAGTTAACCCAGGTTTACCTGAAAGTAGATTTGCGTTTTTAACAGACAGTTTTACAAACAGCTAGATGATGCTGATGGAGTCTGGATTTAGCGCAAAACCTGTTGTGCAGCATGAATAATTAAATTTCATTCATATTATTTTATTATTTTTGTTACAGTGTGTAACTATTTATGATCATTGAAGCGTAATCATCTAAGGATACCCCCCGCTGTTACGTTTATGTCTTTATCACTCTGTAATATTTTTATCCCATGCCCCCTAAGGGATAGTGAAAGGGATTTTGCAATGATTTCGTCACACACAGCCTACCTTCGACTTGGAGGTATGCTTACAGTGGGATCACTCATGGGTTTAATGCTAGCAGGTTGTGGGGGAGGAAGCTCGAACAACTTCTCCACCAGCACCCAAACAATTGGTGGTCTGAACACTATCGCCACTCTCTCAAGTACTGTCGATGCTGCAAATGGGGATAACAATCCATATGCACTTGCGATTGCTCCACCCGTCTCTACAAGCTTCCCCGCTGATGGTATTTCCGGACACGTTCAGCCAGGCGATATTATAGTGGGAAACTTCAATAACAGTGCTGGCACTCAAGGTGCAGGCACCACCTATGAAGATGTTACCACTGGCCACCCAATAAACGTTTTCACCGAACCAGCAGGAACTGCGGGTGGCCCAGTCGCCTTCGCATTCAATACCGTGAATGGATACAACTGGGTAGCTAATGCAGGTTTACTGAATTCTACTTCCCCCGGGGATCAGCAGATAGTGTCCCCAACCGGTACTCTGGCAGGCACTCTCACAAACTCTGCGACTCAGTATGCATGGGGTGAGACTTTCAATAACCTATTCGGCGGAAAAGGTGCTTTCTTCACTTCGAATGTGTATTCAGGTTCTATTGTGAGAACCAACATTGTGGCAACCAACACCGGTGTGAATTTCACATATGACACACTTGCATCTGGGTTGCCCACCACGCTATCAGGTTTCGGTGGCACAGCTGTTGGGCCTTCCGGAATGGTAGATACTTCAAATGACACGCTCTATTTCGTAGATGGCCTCAACAATACCGTCTACTCCATTGCAAATGCTTCTACTGTGGCAGCTAACACCGGTACCTCCAATGTCCAGACAGTCTACAGCGATACATCTGGAAAGTACCTGGATCAGCCAGTAGGGCTAACACTCAATCCAATCAATGGTGACCTCATAATTTCCAACCAGAAAACTAATAATCTGGTGGAACTTAATCCTACTACCAAGACTATTGTAGCTGTGAAGACAGTAGATCATACTGCTGTTCAATCCAATGGTAATGGATCTGGACTATTCGGAGTTGCTGCAACTACGGACGCAAATGGAAACCTGAAGGTCTACTTCACGGATGACAATACAAATACTGTAGACACGCTCTCCAAGTAAGGGCATGTAAACAGAACATCCCCACCTCGCAGTACGTAGGTGGGGATGGCTTTAAATTAGAATGATTAGTGCAGAGTAAATGATGCTGATTCATCCATATGTTTAGTATTTCCGATAAGGCAGAAATTTTCCATTCAATGTGATAACTACCCTGTCACCTTTTGGGTCTTCTTTACGCTCCAAACTCATTTCAAAATCGATTGCACTCATTATTCCATCTCCAAACTCTTCGTGTATCAACTCTTTCAGTGTATCGCCATAAACCTGAATCAGCTCATGAAAACGATAGATTGTCGGATCTGTAGGAACTGGAAGAGCAGCACCGCGGTATGGGATTCGCTGAAGAGCTTCACATACTTCGTTATCTAGCTGCAGAAGTGAAACCGCTGCGCGAGCTTCCTCTTCAGACATTGTGTGCTGGCCGAGAAGTGCAGCAGTAGTCCACGCTGGACTTCTACCAACAGCTTCAGCCAGTGATTTCCACGATATCTTTCTGGATAATTTTGCCTCACGGACAGCAGAAGCAGCCTGTTCTCGGTTCATCTCTCACTCCTTAGATTTAGTATTTGGGTAAATTTATCCAGCCTTATTTACGTTTGAGGAGACTGGAAAAATACAACTGTCAAATACCCTTATACCTTGCGAACAAGTGCTGTGGATTAGCAAAGTATCTAATTCACAAATGAACCAGCTGGCTTCATACACCAATGCAATTACACATACTAAAAAACGAAAGTTACATTTTTCACTTTGAGCTTGGTCATGAGGGTTTTAAGCTGATGCAGGGTATTTTGCTGTGCAGTTGCTACTATTCCCTTATCTATTGCAGATTGCTGGAAGATTTGGGCAGCATGCGCTTCTGTTTGAGGAATGATATTTTTATCATGATAAAAAATACTGTCACTCTCATTTACCACCCGAACATGTACGTTCGGAGGATAGATTGTGACAGGCGGCAGCTGAACAATTAGACCTCGCTTTCCATCAGCCATTGGTTTAGATTTTACATCATCTGTTGTGACTTTAGAAAGGTCTACGCCGGCCTGAACATTCCCCTCCGCAATCACAAGCGCATGGTTGGCGGTAGCCCAGGCGACCACACTTTTTGCGCCCGGTATATCAGCCCAGAAACCTTTTGGCTCCTCATGAGTCTGTTGCTGTACAGTATCTTTAAAGTGATAACTCACAGTGTGCAGCTGCCCTAGCTGCTTAATTGCCTCAAGCACCGGTCCTGTATCTGCTGGCAGCCTGTTCTCCTCATGAACATGTCCCACCCAAAGCGCAGTAAAAAGACACGATAACAGAATAACTCCACTCAAAATCATGCCCACGAGGATTTTGTTGTTCTTCTGCTTTGAAAATCCAGGATCGGTTACTGTCATAATGTTTGGAGTACTTTCTCCTTATTGAAAAACTTCTTTAACGCAGCCCATACTTCGGTTTTATCGCGTATTTTTACAAGGCAGATCCGCGGGTTATCCCCAAACGCCTCCTCGTATGCCTGTCCTAACGGTGCATAGCTGTCAGAGTGACTGGAGGGTTCATTCGCTATCTCACCATACCCTATCTGATTACAGAATTCAGCCATTTTCTTTACGAGATCCACACACTCCTGATCGCCCCAGTTGTAGCCATCTGTGAACAAAAATGGATATATGTTCCATTCCCGCGGATTAAACCTCTGTTCTATTACCTGCATTGCAAGCTTGTATGCCTCACTCATCTTGGTTCCACCGCTATCACCAAGTGAGAAAAAGCTGTGTTCATCCACTTCTCTAGCTTCAGTATGACAGGTAATAAATACAATTTCAGCACTGGTGTACTTCTTGCGAAGAAACCTGAGCATCCAGAAGTAGAATGCCCTGCTGATGTACGCCTCGAACTCTCCCATGGAGCCTGAAACATCTCGCATTGCAATGATTACTGCATTACGCTGCGGTTCAGTCACTATCTCCCATGATCGATACCGCATGTCCTCTTTTCGCACCTGCCAGCCTGGCTTGCCTTCGCGTGCATTGCGCCGATAAGCCTCCATCAGGGTTCTCTTCCTATCCAGGTTACTGGCGACGCCTTTTCGTGCAATCGAGTTGAAATCCACGTAATCTGATGGAACCTGTTTCACACCTCTGTCTTCCAGATTAGGCAGCCCCAAATCCTGGAACACCAGTTCGGTGAGCTCTTCCAGTGTTAACTCAGCTTCGTAGAAATCAACTCCAGGCTCCTGCCCTGCCTGTTTACCAGCTCCCTGCCCGGGTTGGCCGGCACGACCGAGGACATCTCCCGGCTTAGACCCTCCGGAACCCTGACCAACTCGGTCCCTCTCATCATTATCAAACCGAATACGTGGAAGCTCTAATCCCCGGATAGGAATCTTAATAATCTTCCCGTTTTCTGAGGTAATGATGTCCTGCTGGCTGATGACATCCCCCAGATTTCGCCGGATAGCTTCTTTCACCTTATCATTGTGACGCTGTCTATCCCGTTCAGCTCTTCTGTGAAGATCCCAGCTGTCAGCACTTAGAGAACCAGACATATCTATCCTCCGGTCTACCTGTTAAGGAGTGTTCCAACATAACGTAGCAGCTCATTCGCAGACTCAGGCGTGTAACCCTGCTCGCTGCACATCCTCTCAACTACCTCATTGATACGTTTAAGCTGCTCTGCATCCGGTGTTTTAGCACTGGTGTTTATCTTCACCACATCTTTCAGGTCTGTGAATAGCTTCTTCTCTATCGCCTCTTTCAGTCGTTCATCGGATGATGGTGTGAATGATTGACCACGGCGCATGAGTGATGCCACGGAGCGCATTATTCCCTCTCTAAACTCTCTTTTTGCATTCTCAGAGATACCGATCTGCTCTTCAATGGAACGCATAAGTCTCTCGTCTGGATCTACATCGTCACCGGTAATTGGATGTTTCACACGCTCTTTGTTGCAGAATGCTTCCACGTTATCAATGTAGTTATCCAGAAGCGTTTTAGCAGATTCCTCGTAAGAGTATACAAATGCTCGCTGCACCTCTTTACGGGCATAGTCATCGAACTCTTTTCTCACTTCGTCTATGAAGCCAAGCAGCCGCTTCCTCTCCTCTTCGCTGTTGGTATAATCGGTAATACTATCCCGAAGTGCTCGCAGCATATCAATTGGGGAGACGTAGTTCTTGCCTCCTTTCACCAGCACTGCCGAAATTCGGTTAAGGATGAAACGTGCCGAAACACCGTTCATTCCCTCGTCCTGATACTCATCGTGCAGCTCTCGGACATTTCGCTGATCCCACTCGCCCACTTTCTCGCCATCATACAGCTTCATCTTGGTCATGAGAGAGATGCCAGCCTTTTTGGGCTGTTTCAGACGTGTTAGAATGGCGAACATGGCAGCCACTCTCAGGGTGTAAGGTGCAATGTGTACGCGAGCGAGGCTCAGCTCCGTGCCTGGCATTCCATCCTGCACATCAGACTGACCGATCAGTTTCTCATAGATCCTGACCTCTTCATGCACTTTCAGATTATAAGGAACCTTCACAACAAAGATACGGTCTATCATGGCTTCGTTCTCTTTGTTGGAAAAGTAGGAGTTATACTCATACTCATTTGTGTGCGCAATTACTGTTACATCACAATAGATTAGTGCAAAACGACTGGCTTTAATCGTCTGTTCACCAGCAACTGTGTTGAGTTCATATAGGAAGCGCTTCTCTGCCTTCAGCATCTCAATGAACTCCATAACACCACGGTTGGCAATATTCAGCTCACCATCAAAGTTGTAGGAGCGTGGATCAGACTCCTGTCCGAACTCGGTGAGTGCCTGTATATTTACACTTCCTGTCAACTCTGCCACATCCTGGCTCTTCGGATCCGCAGGTTTAAAGGTGCCGACGCCAATTCTGTTTCGTTCTGACAGCAGAATGCGTTCTACAGGTACATTCTGTACATCATTCTGCCATTCATGATCCAGCCTGTAGCGGCATACCGGGCATAAGTCACCTTCTATATACACCCCTACAGACTTTTTAAACTCATCTCTAAGTTCTTCTGGGATAAGGTGCAGTGGATCCTCGTGCATAGGGCAACCCTTAATTGCATAGTATGCACCTTCATCTGAGCGGCTAAACTTCTCCAATCCCCTTTTTATCAATGTAACGAGGGTGGACTTACCTCCACCAACTGGTCCGACAAGCATTAGAATTCTCTTGCGAATGTCTAATCGTCTAGCTGCAGGATTGAAATACTCATCGACTAGCTGCTGAAGAGTACGCTCCACTCCATACAGATCATTGGCGAAGAAGCCATAACGTTTACCACCATCAGGGCTCTCTTCAACACCATGTGAAATGATCATGTTGTATAGCCGGGCATGTGAAAGTGCAGCAATTTGAGGGTTTTTGCTAAGCATCTCCAGGTATTCACTAAAGACACCTTCCCAAGCGAGTGCCCGTTCTTGTGATCGCTGCTCTTCTACCTGCTTTAAAAAACTACCGGCATTAAACTCAGGCATGATGTATATTCCTCCTCTGTATCAAGGCCTCTTATAATATATGACGTAAAATAGGTGAAAACGTGTTTCGAGAGAATTAAATGTACATTCCTCTTCATTAAGAAATGGAGACATTCAGGTGACGAAGTATAAGTAGACCAATAAAATCGTGTTCTCAGCATTGAGACCAACTGCAAATAACACTTTTGTACTATTAATGTTATAGATACTGTATCGCTCTTTATGAACGATACGTTCTTTTGAATAGCAATAAGATAACTTAAAATAAATTGTCGGGAACTGGGTTCAGGATCCTCACAGCATAATAATCCTTACCATAGTTAACCTGCGTGCTATGTCTATCGTGACACTCTGTTCTGATAAGCATGCTTGAACAGGATTGCCCAGCCAATCAGAAAACAGAGTCCTCCAAAAGGGGTAACAATTCCTAAAATTTTCATATTGGTAATTGCGAGAATATATAGACTGCCACTAAAAAGGATTGCACCCCAGAAAAAGAAGTATCCAGCCAATGCGATGTCTTTGGTTGATAGCGATCTTTCAAGCAGAAGGGCACAGACAAATATTGCTAGGGTGTGCATCATCTGATACTGAACACCAGTTTCATAGACATTTTGCATATGATTAGCGATCAGTATTCCTTGCAGTGCATGTGCTCCAAATGCTCCCACTGCAACTGTAGCAAAGCCTGAAATACTGCCTAGCATAATTAACCGATTCACCGCATTTTCGTTATTCATGCCTGGGAGCTTCGTGTTGCCGATTTGAGTGTCTCACAGTACTCTTTGACACATGTGAGAAGATCTGGACTGTTGCGATTCTCATGAATAAGATTGACCAGAGCACTACCAACTACAACTCCATCGGCAAATGCCCCAATTTTTCTAACATGTACTGGCTGTGATATTCCAAACCCAATACATATCGGAAGATCAGAATGCTGGCGTATTCTGGCAACAGTGTCTGCCAGCTCAACAGGAACGTCATCCCTTGCACCCGTCACACCCGTGCGTGATACGCAGTAGATAAAACCGCTGCACAGTTTTGAGACTGCTTTGATTCGCTCTGGAGTACTTGTGGGTGCAACGAGGAAGATAGTATCAAGTTTATTTTCAATGGATGCCAGTTTCCATCTTTCAGCCTCTTCAGGAGTGAGATCTGTAACTATGTGGGCATCTGCTCCTGCTTCTGCTGAGTCGGCTGCATACTTTTCAAGTCCATAATGGAGGATGGGATTGTAATATGTCATAAGGATGAGAGGAAAGGAGGGCTTTTGTGCACGGACGGCTCTCACTACTTCAAGGGTCTTATGCACAGTCATGCCATTTTCCAAAGCTCTTTGCGAAGCTGCCTGGATGGAAGGGCCATCAGCAAGGGGGTCGGAAAACGGAATGCCTATTTCCAGGGCATCCACGCCAGCTTCTGCAAGTGCACAAGCTATCTCTATTGTGCGGTTCTGATCTGGATCTCCCGCAGTGATATAACAGAGGAGACCGCGTTCCTTTTTTGACTTAAGATCATTTAAAACTGTACTTAATCTACTCATACCAGGTGCAGCTCTCGCACAATAGTGTTCATATCTTTATCGCCTCTTCCAGAACAGTTTATAATCACAATGGAATCATCCTTGAGAAGGTGCTCTTCCTGCATTGTGTGGAGATATGCAAAAGCATGTGCTGTTTCTAATGCAACAATAAGTCCCTCTGTTTCAGCAACATTACGCACGGCAGCAAGTGCCTCTGCATCGGAGACGGCAACATATTTTGCCCTGCCATTCTCTTTGAACCAGGAGTGCTCTGGCCCAACTCCAGGATAATCCAATCCGGCTGATATAGAGTGGGAAGGTGCGACCTGTCCATCATTGTCCTGAATAAGGTAGCTGGCAGATCCCTGGAATACGCCGGGAGAGCCGGCTGAAAGTGGAGCACAGTGCCTGCCAGTCTCAATGCCTTCCCCCGCGGCCTCCACTCCAATCATTTTCACGCTGCCATCCTGAAGGAAGGGATAGAACAGCCCCATCGCATTAGAGCCGCCACCAACACATGCCACCAGGTAATCCGGGAGGCGTCCCTCTCGATCCAGTATCTGTGCACGGGCTTCACGACCAATCACCGACTGGAAATCTCTCACAAGCATAGGATACGGATGGGGTCCTACCACGGATCCGATTATGTAATGAGTATCGCGGACGTTTGTTACCCAGTCACGCATTGCATCATTGGTAGCGTCTTTCAAAGTTCCTGTGCCAGAGGTGACGGGAATTACTTTGGCTCCCATGAGCCTCATTCTGGCAACATTCAAAGATTGGCGTTCTATATCTTCGAAGCCCATATAGATATCACACTTCAGACCAAAACGTGCACAAACTGTTGCAGTTGCAACTCCATGCTGGCCAGCGCCGGTTTCAGCAATGATACGTGGCTTTCCCATACGTCTCGCAAGGAGTATCTGCCCTAGTGCATTATTGATCTTGTGAGCACCAGTGTGGCACAGGTCTTCTCGCTTGAGATATATGCGGCCGCCAAACTGCTGTGAAAGCCTCTCAGCATGGTAGAGTGGAGTCTCTCTACCCACATAGTTTTTGAGGTAGCCATCCATTTCAGCCTGAAACCTGGGATCTTCTTTGGCCAGCTCATATTCAGCAGCTAACTGATCGAGCGCAGGTATGAGTGTTTCGGGGACAAAGCGACCACCAAAGGGACCAAACCGACCGTTACTATCTGGCATTTGCCGCTGGATATCGTATGTGGTCACTTTCAAATTTGCTCCATTTCAAATAATCTATACTCTATTATACGGTTTCGAGCCAATTCATGCTTTCAAACAATAGTATATGTAGAGTGATGAAGCAGCAAATGTGGATTAAATATCGTGAATGTGTATCAGCAGCTCCTCTCTGGCAACTGTAACCACACCATGCTTCCTTACAGCACATGCACCTGCGATATTTGCTATGGTAGCAGCTTCCAGAGGAGAGGCACCGGCAAGCAGGGCCATTGTGAGCGCACTTACGAACGAATCGCCTGCCCCAGCTACATCCGAAACCTCCACTGCATGAGACCTAACAGTCTGGTGGTCGGTTTCCGTCCAGAATGCAAGACCTTTCGAACCCAGAGTTATGACCAGCAGGGAGATATTGAGGATAGAACGCATAGCAGCGCCCCAGTTCTGCATGTCCTTATCATTCAGGGAGAGTGCAAGCCTCAACTGTTCAGCTTCACTCTGGTTGAGTGTCACCACGTCTGCCCCTTCCAGCCACATACAGCTTTCAGGTTTCAGGTTTGCCATAACGGGTTTGGAGGATGATTTACCAAGGGGTACAAGCTTTCTGGCAGTTCTCTCACTGATCGCCCCTTTCTGATAGTCCGATACAAGAATAGCATCTACATCCTGCAATGTGTGAGAGATGGACTCAAAAAGGTCATTACCGATGATTTCGCTGGCTGGAGATTTCACTTCCCTGTCAATTCGCAGCACCTGCTGGTTTTGGGCTACTATACGTGTCTTTCGGGTTGTTGGACGTGAGGAGTCGGTAATGACCCCTGCTACTCCAATCCCTGCATCCTTCAGACTTTGGCTAAGGTTTTCACCATGAGGATCCGCCCCCACCAGACCGGCAATATGAACCCTGGCACCGAGAGCCTTTATGTTGCCTGCAACATTTGCAGAGCCACCCGGCTTCCAATCCTCATAATCCACCTCCATAACCATAACCGGACCTTCAGGGGAAATACGGTTAACTTTTCCATAAAGATAGGCATCTACCATCAGGTCGCCAACTACTAGTAACGAGTAGTTGGAAAAACGGTCAATAATCTGGACCAGCCGCGAGACCGCTATGTTAGTCATAATTTACCATTTGAGTTGATTTCCTTCAGCTCTTCCTCGATGTGATCTGCTGTTCTGCTCCAGGTATACTCCGCCTCTATGAGTTTTCTGGAATTAAAAGGAGTGTTGCGGAGATTATATCTTCCTATTATCCCTTCGGCAATGGCTTCCGGTGTACAGTCTGACATAATCAGGTCTTCGCCGAATGGACGAAGCACATCCGGGATAGCAGCCACCGGGGTGCCAATCACAGGCACATTACAAGCTAACGCTTCCAGGACCACAAGACCAAATCCTTCCAGCGATACCGTTGGCAGTGCAAACACATCGGCGCTCCGGTACCTGTCAGCTAGATCTTCATCTGGAACAAACCCAATCAGTTTAACACATTTCTGAAGGCCCAGTGCTACAATTTTCTCAACAAGCTCTGTCTTCATTGGACCTTTACCAGCGATATGCACTTCCAGGTTAGGTATGATCTGTCTGGCTATTGCGGCTGCCTGTATTAGTAGATCAATTCCCATTCTTCTTGCAAGTCTTCTTACCGTGAGGACAACGAAACTGTCTTCTGATATCCCAAATTTCTGTCTCGCAGCCAATTTAATACCAGGCACAAAACGCTCGGTGTCCACACCGGGAAGGAGTATGCGGATCTTTGATTCGGGAACC
>JAJZFJ010000245.1 GCA_021805395.1 bacterium | reverse complement strand
ACATGAATATCCTTCAAATCCAGCATCGTACATCGGCCTAGCTGTAATTGCAATCAAGCAAAAAAAAGATCAAATTGCTAAAGCCAATTTAGTTCAGGCCATTAAATGTAACCCAAATAACCCATTAGTGTGGCATCTCAGTGGTGATATTGACTCTAGAGATGGATATTTTTTAATCGCTGTTAAAGAGTATCAAAAAACCGTTATGCTGGATCACAAGGATGAAGTTGCCTGGAGGCAAATAGGTGTTCTGGACACAAACCATCTTATGTATGCACAAGGTCTAACTGCTCTGCAGACTGCCGTACAGCTAAATCCACATGATCTGCTAGCCCAGAAAGATTTAGGAATATGTGCCGCTATCCAGGGACAGCTATCATTGGCACAACAGGCATATCAAACAGTTTTGGAAGCAAACGCAAATGATGCCGAAGCCTTGGCAGGTCTAGCCGGAGTAATACTGGAACTTAATCCGACACCAAACGGACTTAGTTCAGCTATGAAACTGTGTATACATTCACAGCAAGTTAGCCCGTCCTTTGCAAATACAACAATTATGGGCCATATCCTGCTTCTCCAGAGAAAGTATGTAGAAGCCATCAAGATGTTCAACATTTCTCTTAAAGAATACCCAGATCAAAAATCTGTGTATATCTGGTTATCCGAAGCCTACGCATCAAACGGGCATCCAAAGAAGGCACAGCTAGCCGCGGATGGGTATCAAAAATTGAAACAGACTCTAGGGAAAAAACGCGGTTATGTTAAATCTTTAGGTATGGGTCACGGATGATCTCTCGCCGTAGATATTTATACTACTCTTTATTAACATGTTTGTCAGGGTTAGCAGCAGGATGTAAATCTCAACGAGTTCATCAGCTAATATCATCACCACAACCTGATATGCTTTTCCAGGATATTACTCATGAGTCTGGAATAAGTTTTAAATTAGGTGAGAAAAATATTTCTAGGGTAAATGCTCTTCAAGCCATTGGACATGGTTGTGGTTTTGTTGACTATGATAACGATGGATGGTTAGATATTCTTTTGATTGCGGATGAAGGAGCTTTCTTATATCATAATTTACGTAATGGTAAGTTTGAAGATGTTACGGCTAAAGTGTTACCAACTCCTCCTCCCAATGCCCATTTTCTCGGTTGTTCAATCGCTGATTATAATAATGATGGTTTTCCAGATATTCTTCTAACTGGTTATGGAACCATGGCATTGTATCAGAATGACAGAAATGGGGCATTTAAAGATGTGACAGATGAATCAGGACTACAGGCACGCCATTCAGATGATTGGGCTACCAGTTCTACATGGGCGGATATAGATGGAGATGGATTGCTGGAACTGTTTGTAGGTCGATATGTTGTTATGAATTCTCAAACAAAGGAATTTTGCTCATTTAGTGGATTAGATGGATCCTCTGTATGGATGGCATGTGGGCCAGATCAATATAAAAGTCAATTTGGTTCTTTATATAAAAATAATGGGCATGGACATTTTATTGATATTACTGAAGAGTCGGGATTAGGCGATGCCCATGGTAATAACCTTGGCTGTATGTTCTGCGATTACAACAATGATGGCAAACCGGATCTCTATCTATCTAACGACCGTCGACCAGCAGACCTCTATCTGAATTTAGGGAATGGGAAATTTCGTAATGTAGCCATTCCTTCAGGAGTTGCATTTGGTGCAGATGGTGCCCTGCAATCTGGAATGGGTATCTGCTGGGGTGACTATGATAATGACGGCAGGTTTGATTTAGTAGTAGCGAATTTCGGAGAACAGCCAAAAAGCCTGTTCCATAATGATGGGGATGGGGCATTTACAGATCTTACTTATGAGAGCGGCGTTGGCAGTGCCACATTGTTGCCATTGACATTTGGAGCATGCTTCGTGGATGCAGAGAACAGAGGTCTTCTTGATCTGGTTATGTCAAATGGGCAAGTGGAGAGTTTGATCAAGTTGGTGGATAGCCGACAGACATATCGACAGAGTTCAATCTATTTACGCAATACTGGCAATGGGCACTTTGTTGATAAAAGTGTTGATGCTGGACCTGCTTTTATGAAACGAATTGTAGGTAGAGGGGTTGCAATAGGGGATTTTAATAATGATGGTAAACAGGATCTGCTTATTGTGAATGAAGAAGGTTCTCCACTCCTGTTACAAAATATGAGTTTAAGCAACAACCATTGGATCACTATCAGATTGTTGTGGGGGCCAAATAATACTGATGCAATTGGTGCGAGAGTGGAGATTTCAACTTCATCAGGTAAACGAATTGTTGAGGTTAAATCAAGCGGCACTTATCTCTCTGCAGATGCGCCTCAGGTACATTTTGGTCTGGGCAATGTCTCAATAGTTGATGAGATCAATATACGTTGGCCAGATGGTAAACGCACATCATATTCTCATGTTTCTTCCAACCACTCTTATAAGATTACCCCTGACATCAAAATGCCAAAAATACTGTTTTGAGATAGACAAATATAATTGTAATCTAACCACTTGCAAAAAAGCGCGCAGACTAGGCATCTCAATGCCAATCCCTGCGCGCTTTATCTAACTAAACCGGAGGAAACCTAGCGGTCTCTTTCGGCACTCTCCAAAGTAGCCTGAGCTGCTGCCAGTCTTGCAACAGGAACTCGGAATGGAGAGCAGCTAACGTAGTTCAGCCCGATATGGTAGCAGAACTTTACGCTCTCTGGCTCACCGCCATGCTCACCACAGATACCCAGTTTGATATCTGGTCGCACTCGCTTGGCAGCTGCGACTGCCATCTTCATTAGCTGACCAACACCCTCCTGATCGATTGTGTCGAAAGGATCTGATCCCAGGATCTTCTGCTCAAGGTAGGGAACCAGGAACTTACCAGAGTCGTCGCGACTGAAGCCGAAAGTCATCTGTGTTAGGTCATTAGTGCCGAAGCTGAAGAATGCAGCATTGCCGTTTTCAGGGTCTGCCAGCTGGTCGGCTACCAGAGTTGCGCGTGGGATCTCGATCATTGTTCCAAACATGTAATCGATCTCTGCTCCACTTTCAGTCACTACCTGCTTGGCTACTGTTTCGAGGTTTGCACGCACCGATTTGAGTTCATTCACGTGACCAACCAGCGGGATCATGATCTCAGGATGAACATCCATGCCGCGTTTCTTCACCTCTACAGCTGCCTGCAGGATAGCGCGAGTCTGCATTTCCACAATCCCTGGGAACACAATGGAGAGTCTGCAGCCACGTAATCCCATCATAGGATTCGCTTCCCGCATCCCTTCCACTGCTACGAGCAGCTCCTCTTTCTTCTTAAGCTCGTCAGGATTGTTTGCACGAACCCTTAGCTCGGTGACCTCTGCAAGCAGGGCATCATGGGATGGCAGGAACTCGTGGAGAGGTGGGTCGATCACGCGAATTGTAACCGGCTTGCCTGCCATCACCTCAAAGATCCCCTCAAAGTCCTTCTGCTGGATAGGCAAGAGTCGGTTGAGAGCGTCCTTTCGGGTCTCCTCATCCTTTGCCAGTATCATCTCCTGCACAATGGGCAGTCTGTCCTGTTCGAAGAACATGTGCTCTGTTCTGCAAAGGCCAATTCCCTCGGCACCAAGCTCAATAGCCTGTTTTGCATCACGAGGGTTGTCTGCGTTGGTGCGTACTTTCATGGTACGAATTGCATCTGCCCATACCATTAGCTCACCAAAGGAACCGCTGACTTCAGGAGCGATGAGGGTGAGTGATCCCACATAAACCTTGCCGCTGGAGCCGTCCATCGTGATGATGTCGCCCTCTTTGAGGACAGTACTGCCAACCGTGAGGGTTTTCGCCTCTGCATTCACCGCGAGTGCCTCAGCCCCTGCAACGCAGGGGATACCAAACCCGCGAGCTACTACTGCTGCATGGCTTGTCTTGCCGCCTCGCGCGGTGAGAACGCCCTGGGCAGCGAGCATGCCGTGCACATCGTCCGGGTTGGTTTCATCGCGAACAAGCAGCACCTTCTCGCCAGCACCACCATGCACACCCTTTTCGGCTGCCGTGTCTGCGTCGAATACGATCTTGCCAACCGCTGCACCAGGGGATGCTGCCAGCCCAGAGGCGAGGAGGGTTGCTGATTTAAGGGTATCGGGGTCGATACGGGGATGGAGAAGTTGGTCCACATGGGAGCCAGTTACACGGGTGATGGCAGTCTCTTTGGAGATAAGGCCTTCGTGAACCATGTCGACAGCAATTTTAACTGCGGCTGGACCGGTGCGCTTTCCACTTCGGCACTGCAGCATAAACAGCTTGCCATGCTCAATGGTGAACTCCAGATCCTGCATGTCCTTGTAGTGATGCTCCAGCTTGCTGGATATATCCAGGAAATTCTGGTAC
>JAJZFJ010000104.1 GCA_021805395.1 bacterium | reverse complement strand
TAGAAGAGGGGTACAGCCTGTGTTTACAAGACTGCTTACACTAGCGAAGGCAAGAATGCAGTTGAAAAGATACGGGGATGTGATCTATATCCTCAAGAATTTCCACAATTTTGGCAATCAGCAGTTTGATAAAGATGGTGAAGCTCATTTTCTGCTTATGATGGCGTATAAAGAGGCAGGCGAGCCAGAAAAAGCTGAAGCCATGAGAAAATGGATAATTCGGGGAAGGCCGCGAAGCAGTTATGCAGCACGTCTCAAAAACGAAGCAAATTTGTGAGATAGTGATTGTGGTAAACCTGACAAGTTGATACTATCAAATATCAGCTTTGCAACAAATCAACAGCCATACGGGGAAGGAAATACCTTTGACCAGCCCAGAAATTCAATCTGTCCCAAACAGTTCTGTGAAAGGCAGATTGAAAATGAATCGTAAAGTTTTAGCCATACTCTCTGGTGTGGTACTCTGGATAGCAACACCCCCTGTAGGGATCTGGATTTTGGCTTGGGTGGCATTATCACCACTTATCCTCAGCATTCTAAGAGCCAGAACAAAATGGCAGGCTGCCGGACTGGGTTACCTGTTTGGATGGTGTTATCTTGGTCCACTCTTATACTGGGTAGGAAATACGATAGTAGGTTGGACACAATCTGATATTGGCTGGCTGGCGTGGTTTGGTCTAACATTGGTTTTGGCACTGTTCTACGCTGTATGGGCTGCAGTTGTACATGGCTTGGAGAAGAGATATACCGGAATCAGACTGGTACTGGGAATGGCAGCAGCGTGGGTGGTGATGGAGTGGTGCAGAACGCTCGGCCCCCTTTCAATGCCATGGGCACAACTGAGTTACTCTCAGTACCATTTTCTTCCTGTTCTTCAGATCTCAGACATCACCGGAGCGTATGGTGTAAGTTTTCTGATGCTGATGGTGAACGCCGCACTTGCGGTTGGATGGAGAGGCAGATCTGACGATAGAGCCTGGCAGCCTCTGTGGTTAGGTGTCACCCTCACTGTGCTTGTGTGCCTATATGGGGCGGCCAGAATGATGCAGCCTAACCGCGGCATAACCTTGCCAGTAGCAACCATTCAAACTGGAATATCATCCTTTAATGTTCCCACAACAGAAACGCAGCTAAACATCATAGACACGCTGGTACAGGATGCATCGAAGGAGAAACCTGCTCCCGCATTATATGTTTTCCCTGAAAGTGGTGCACCGGGAGACGCGCTGCACAACCCGGTAACCTATCTGCTCCTGCAGAAACTTGCCAAACAGACAGACGCTGGCATCATGATTGGAACCTCTATAAATAGTAAGACCAGATCACGTTCTACGAACTCGGTACTGCTGTTCTCGCCTCGAGGCGGTTTGCCAGATAGGTATGATAAACAACAGCTAGTACCATTTGGGGAATTCATTCCTTTTAGAGCACTGATAGATCCAGTTATTGGTCACTCATTCGATATCCCGCCGGATGATGATTCACCCGGAGATAATCCTCATGTACTCACCTGCTCCACAGGTCTCTACGGCAAACTGGCTTTAGGTCCGTTCATCTGTTATGAATCGATGTATCCTCAGTATGCCCGTTTCATGACCAGAAATGGAGCCACATTACTTGTGACTCAGAGTAACGACTCCTGGTTCAGGAGCAGTGCTGCAAGAGAGCAGCATCTCTCTGCGGTAGTAGCGCGTGCTATTGAAAACAGGCGTTATATTGTAAGATCCACTACCACTGGAATTACTTGCATTATCGATCCCGAGGGCAGGGTGATCGCTAAGCTGCCTCGAGATGTGGCCGGATACCTTTACAGAAATATACAAGAGCTAAGTGGTCAGACTATCTATGTACGCATTGGAGACTGGTTTCTTCTAATTTGCCTGCTATTCACGTTCTGGAATGTAATGCCAGCGAAATTTCGACGCAAAAGGAATACAGCATGAGGCTGTTACCGGTCTCAATCCGCTCAGGGAATCTTCAAGTGTCTGGTTTGCAGTATGTTCCTGCTGTTCAGCCTAAAGAGTTGTCCATTCTTCTGACCCATGGCTATACAGCTGGTAAGTACAGTATGGATTACCTCGCTTCCATTCTTGCTCGAAAGGGTTATACTTGTTTAACCTATGATCTGCCGGGGCACCTACTGGGGGCTACCGGTGGAGAACTACGGGAATATGAAGATGCTCTCAATTGCACAATGCGATGTGCTGAGTGGTTTGAAGGAAAAACATCTGGCAAACTCATCCTGGCAGGACACTCGCTAGGAGCCGCACTCTCCATTCATGCCACTATTCAGTATGAGAAGAATTCTAAATCAGTGCTTGCGGGACTAGTGGCTATGTCGATTGGGGAAAATCCATTCTCCGGTTTTGAAAGCCCTCTTGGTCAGTCTATGATGCAAATGAGAGAAAGCCATGTTGCTGGTTTACAGGCTGAACAGTTCCTCAAAGAAATAGATACCCATATTAATCACACCAATGATGTTATTATTACGAAATCGCTGTTTCTTGCTGGAGAACAGGATTTTATTGCACCTCCAGACAGAGTGGAGGCATTAGCAAATAGAATCTGTAAAAATTCAACATACAAAGAATTGAAGACAAATCATCTTGAGATGCCTCAAAGATCGGCAAATACTATTCTCAGCTGGTTACAAAGTTTAATGGAGTTACAGGTTTAGTGTTTGTCGTCATCAATATCGTCACGTGATGGGTAGGTAAAGTTAACTAGTCTCCCTTTGCAGATCAGTGATATCCTGCTTTAATACATTTGCGGAGATTTCTCCTGTATAGATGCCGGCAATACGTCCATTTGAATCTATAAGATATGTGGTAGGAAGGAGTTGTGTGTTAAAAGGAAGTTTTCCTTCAGGTAACATGACAGGGTAGGGGATAGACTCACTGTGTATGAAGCTTCTCAATACATCCATATCAACGTTGCTCATAGATATCCCTATAAAATGCACATTTGTATGAGAATATTCATGTGCAAGATAATCAAAACCGGGAATTTCCTCTCTACATGGCGGACACCAGGTAGCAAACAGATTGACTACAGTGATATTGCCTCGGAGACGGGTGCTGCTCCAGACCTTGCCACTTAAAGTGTTAAGTTGGAATGGTGAGATCTGACTACGTTGTGATATCTTGAAAACGCCTGCAGGCTGATCTGATATAAGCCCAGTTTTCCATCCAATGAGCCATACAGCGCAGGCGACTATAATACCCACCATTATTTTCTCATGATTGCTAACATCTGATTTTTTCATTCCAACCTTTACTCTCTGTGCTTCTTGATGCAATCCAGTATGAGGAGTACACTTGTATTAGATATGCTGTAGTATACGTGGTTGCCATCGCGCCTGGCTGTAACTACACCCTGATCCCGAAGAATGCGGAGCTGCTGGCTAACAACTGCCTGACAACTCTCACATAGTTCAGTGAGGTTATTAACATTTACTGGAACCTGCGAGTTGTTTAAAATATCCAGAATACGAAGCCTGATAGGATGGGAAGTTAAACGGATGATGGGAGCAACGCGTTCCAATGTTTCCATATCAATGAGCTTTTGTGCTTCCACAATCATGGTGTTAGATCCTTGCAAAATGATAGTACAAAGTTAAGTATTAGAGTACTTCACAATATATATATAATAATATACTGGAGTGTGGATCCTTAAGTTGCAGTGTCTTAAACTCCCCCCAGAGATAACATCTGTGGTATATTTCAATCGAATGAAGTTTAGGGAGGACGCATGCCAACATACGGTTATCGATGCATAGATTGCAAGCACGAGTTTTCTGTTTTTCAGGCGATGAAAGACGACCCTATCAGTACATGTCCTGAATGTTCAGGAGCAGTAAAAAGACTTTTGTATCCTGTGGGGGTAGTTTTCAAAGGAAGTGGCTGGTATATAACAGACTCTCGTAAGGCAGATGCAAAGGATATATCATCTGGTGATGATTCTGGTGCAAAAGCAGAAAGCTCTGACACAACAAAAAAAGAAGAGACAAACACCAAGTCAGACACAGAATCTAAAACTGCGCCTGCAGTGGACACAAGCACTGCCAAAACTGTATAGATATCGCTGAGACAAAAAACAGGTACCGATCAACATATAGCTGATCGGTACCTGTTTGTGTTTTGAGAAGCCTATTTGCTCTCGATGCGAATATGACCGTTCTTGGCATTATAGTGCACAGTTACGTTAAGCGCATCCTTGATGAATGAGATTGGAACGATTGTCCTGCCTCTGTCTATGAAAGGTTTCATAGACATCTTCACGGTCTGATCATTGATTGTGGCAGTTTTATGTCCAACCTGGAATACAATTTCATGTGTCTTGTTAATGGCATGGACAGTTTTTGAGTAGTTGTTCCATACAATT
>JAJZFJ010000280.1:63359-69761 GCA_021805395.1 bacterium | reverse complement strand
CAGCGATTGCTGAGGCCACTTTTGTTTTAGCATCCGTGACTGCTGAGCGAGCTGCTGAGATCTGTTCCTTGTCGTTTTCAACAGTTTGAGTATAATTTGCCTGGGCAGATCGAAGAGCAGCCTGCTCCACATGAATTTGCGAAATTATCGATACACTATTTGCATTGGTGGTCGTGGCTGCCTGTAAATATCGCGACTGAGCCTGCGACAGATTTGCTTGTGCCTGACTTACCTGAGTCTGAATCTGGGCTGGATCTATCTTTACCAGTACTTCACCTGCATTGACATGATCACCCTGCCTTACTTTGAGATACTGAACTGTTCCTACTATCTGCGATGATATATTCACGGTAAGAGGAGACTCGATATTTCCTACACACTGATAGGAGGATGATAGTGTGGTATATGCTGCTGGCTGAACTGCGACCACCAGAGGGGCATCCTTTCGAGACGCAGCCTGTTTTTTAAGGTTGGCTTTCTGGGCATAATACTGACTGAATCGAATCGCCATAATTCCTGCAAACAGCAAAACCACCAGTGAAAGTGCAATCGCTCTCTTCATAATCCTCCAGAGTTATCAAAAACATTTTATGCATTTAGTTTATCTGCATAATAGAGACGATAAAATCATCATCTTGTTACCTTCGTCTGCCGTATATATACCTTCATATGGATGGTTCGGCTGAATGGCATCTCATAGTGCATTTCTGGCAAATCACAGTGCAGTGTAAAATCTCATCGTAAATCAGCCAGATTCGAATTAAGCCAATCAGCGCACTTTAAGAGAAACCTGCTACTTTCTGAGGTAGATACGGTTCCTCTAGCTTGGAGATCTCTTCACTGGTAAGTTTCAATGATACCGACTCAACGGCATCACGAAGATGCTGTGGCTTAGATGCCCCTATGATAGGAGCAGAAATAACTTGTTTGCTTAGCATCCACGCCAAAGCTACCTGTGCACGTGTGACACCACGCTGGATTGCAATCTCCCCTACCCTGTTTACAATCTCATGAGATGCATTCTCAGCTGCTGTATAGAGGGTTTTTCCAAAGGCGTCCGTTCCGCTTCGCTCGGTGGTTTCATCCCAGTCTCTGGTCAGTTTCCCTCTAGCAAGAGGACTCCATGGAATTACGCCGATTTTCTGATCGGAGCAGAGAGCCATCATTTCGCGCTCTTCCTCTCTATACAGGAGATTGTAATGGTTTTGCATCGTTGCAAATCTGGTCCATCCATGTGCATCTGCAAGATAGAGCGCCTGACAAAACTGCCATGCATACATTGAGGACGCCCCAATATATCTGGTCTTTCCAGCTTTCACCAGATCATGCAGAGCTTCGAGAGTCTCCTCAATTGGTGTTTCATAATCCCAACGATGAATCTGGTAAAGGTCAACATAGTCCATACCTAAGCGTCTTAAACTGGCATCCATTTCCTGAAATATCGCCTTGCGAGATAACCCCGCACCATTGGGACCGGGACGCATCCTGCCATGAACCTTGGTTGCAATCACTACATCTTCTCTTGAAGCAAAGTCTTTAATTGCTCTACCAAGGATCTCCTCACTTGTTCCGTCTGAATAGACATTAGCAGTATCAAAAAAGTTTATCCCGTTCTCCAGAGCTTCCTTAATGAATGGCCTGCTAGCCTCTTCAGGGAGTGACCATGGATGAGCACCTCGATCTGGTATCCCATAGGTCATACATCCCAGACATATCCTGGAGACTTTCATGCCGGTTTTACCAAGGCGAATATATTCCATTGATGTTTCCTTTTGTCTTCTTCGTTTGAACCAATAAGCATCAAACTTATGTTCATTGAGTATCGCACTGTATTAGTTTACCTATCTTAAGAGTAAAGCGTGCAAGGGATTGCTGAGGATGCCCTATTCATTATCATATTAGGGGTGAAATGATGAGGTGAACTTTACATTTTGGACACAGTGCATCCTACCGTCACATCGTAACTCAAATCCACTAAGGAATTCTGTGAAACTGTGTTAAAACCGGCGCGTAGTTATGTTGGGACTTACGACATGTCGAATCATGAACCACAAACATAATGCAAAACTGAATTGTTTAGCTGTGTGAGTGCACTGTATGACCATGATACAGCGTTGATGGATGTGAGCGTAATCTCAACTAACCAAATTTATTTCGCAAGGAATTACAATGTCAATCACACGTCAGGTAATCTGTACACTTCGTTCAGACGGAACGGACATAATGGGATCCAGCACTCTTGCATGGAAGTATCCTGATAGCAGTATCATCTCGGGATCCTTACTTACTGTTGAGAGCAACCATTTCGCTGTATTGAAATCTCGCGGTGCAATTCTAAGTGTCTATGAAACAGGTCAATACCCCATCACCACTCCAGATCAGCCCATCCTGGGAAGCATAGTTCAGGGCTTTTTCGGCGGACAGTCTCCTTGGCAGTATGAGCCTATCTACGTGCAGCGAAGTAAACTCCTTGTTCAAAACAAGGGAATTGCCACCAGCAAAGAGATGGCAATGGTGGAGTATGTAGCAGATTACTATATCCATGTGGATACAAAAGATGACGCTGTTAAACTGATAACGCACATGCCTTTCGAAAGACAGGTAATTCAGGTCTCAGAGGTAGCTGCCTATGCCGGTCCGGTAATTGAGCAGGCAATTAATCAGATTCTCCAGGTCACTCCTCTGGAAGAGATCAACGAACATATCCATGAGGTTGTGGAGCTTGCAAAAGAACATCTATCGTCTTTTCTAAATGTTTATGGTATTGCGCTAAACGATCTTAAGCTGCTGATTTTGCCATCGGATGCACGTATGAGAGAGTTAATCTCACTTAGAGCATTTGGTTTGAGTGAGCTGGACGCTGTTCGGTACTACACGGCACTAAAGATGGCTGATCAGGGACTGATTTCCGCACCTAATGTTGCAGTGGGAGCACCGTTCAATATAGGAGCACCTGCAGTGGGTACTATGGCGATTGCTGGTGTTACAGATCTGAATCCAGCTGTGAACAAGGAGTAGAAAAATGCTGCCACCATTATTGTTAAAAACTATTCCAAATGCCATAGATAGTGCTGGCAGCGAACGACAACTTGCAGAAAACCTGTTTTATGGGTGGGGATACAACGCATACAAAGTTGAGAATAAACTGAGGGCTGACGATCAGCTAGTTCGCAACCAGATATCAAGCTGGCTGGGAGAGGCAAGATCCGAAGTAGCCCGTAAGGAGGCAGAGTTCAGACGCGATAAACTGCCTCCACCCACCCGGCAAAATCCGTATCCCAACAAGGATGCACTCATATATGTTCGTGCTCTGCAGCAAATCCAGCGGGATATTGAAGCAGTTGAAGTTGAAATAAGAAACGCTCCGAGTCCTGCAAATGACAGGGTTCAGGAACGACACAGGAATGAGACCAGTACTCTGTTCTCATTAATGAATGCAGATCTTGCACTCGCTTCAGAGGTGCTCAAGATGCTTAGAGCATTGTCAGATCCTAGTTTTGGGGTAAGAGAGATTTCACTGGATGGAATAAAGTCAGCACTTCGTGAGAGGCAAGAATTGTTATCGGTAGTTTTCATTCTCTAGCCGGATTTATATTCTAAAATATAAAGACTTGAAATCCATTAAAGTACATGGGTGCATATTGTATCTTGTGAGATTCGCACATATTTTCAGAAGTATAATTGCTCTCTAATACTTTCATCAAATCCATTCTTTTTATCCGGTATTTATGAGGAACCATTCAATGACACAAACAGTGGATGAATATATTGCCAGCCTTGCTGCCAATGACAGCGAAATCTTCGAGCATATGGCAAAAGCTGTCAAAAGAATCTGTCCCACAACTGAACAGAGCATCAGTTATGGTATGCCTTGCTTTATGTATCACAAGCATTCCCTAATTAGCTTCATTGTTAGAAAGAAGCATTACAGTCTCTATCCATTCAGTGGCAAGGTCATTGACTCTTTGCAAGACGATCTGAAAGGTTTTGCTATCACAACTGGAAGTATTCATTTTACCGCGGAGAACATGATCGATGAAGCTCTTCTAAAAAAGATTGTGAAAGGTAGAATGTATGAAATCGACTCCAAATTGTCCACCACAAAGTAATACTTATAGCAAAGTAGAATACTGTAATAATTTTACTGGATATGTTATACGCAATATCCCAAATAGTAAAAACTTCATCTAATTATAACTGCTACCGTTAATTATAAAGGGTGACAGCAACCAGGGAAGGTATTCCGCCTGTGCCTGGTTACTGTTCTTTAGGTCATTCACCCTCTATTTTCTCTACATAACCCGGTTACTTAGCATCAAAAAGGAAAGTCTGAGCAAACTGCTTTCCTGTTGGAAGTTTCGCATTGAGAGTTACACTCCAGGTCCCCTCCATGGCAAACGTTACTGATGCGGAGTATGCCCCATTCTTATTGTCAACTGCCAGTACATGGGAAGTTCCCATGTCCATACTTGTCATCGAAATTGTGGCACTTACAACAGCGTCATCGATTGGCTTCCCTGCAGCATCCATTAGCGTGAATTTGATGATATTTTTGCCAACTTTTGCTTCTTTCGGACTTAGCATTTTGATTGCAATGCTATGGGGCTGAACCCACACCTTTTTACTTCCCGCATCAAAATCATAGGACTCACTTATCTTGTTCTTCGAGTTATCAGGTGGTGAAGTTAAGGTCACTCGCCACATCCCAGCCATAGCAAAATTGGCTGTCAGGTAGTAATGACCATCAACTCCCTCCTTAACTGCAGAATGCGCAGTACCCATGTCCATTGCTGTCATCGCAACGGTCGCAGTTAACTTCAGTCCCTTCGCAGGAGTACCATCTGAGTTGCTTATGAGGAGATCCAGTTTGTTATCTCCCACTGCAGGTGGGTTGGGAGTAAGGGTTACCTGAATGTTATAAGCCTGGTGAGATGTATTACTATCCGTGTCACCCATTGCCATGCCTGTCATTGAGGTAGAACTGCTCATTGATGCCATGGAGTTCATACTCATACCCTCCATACCTGAACCGCTCACCATCATAAGCGTCATCATCGCTGCCATGTTGGAATTCTTACCAAATCCCGTTATTTTTCCCCAGTCTACACCGTGTTTAACTTTCATCGTACCTGTAGAATGCATAATCGGCATTCCTGTATTCATATCATTCGATGAACAGTTTCCCAGTACAGGTAGGGAAACCATAAGTATCAATGCAGTCAGTTTTGTTTTCATGTTATTCTCTCAGTCTGGTATGTACTGATGCTGTAAGTTCAATAGGGATCGTCTGGAACCCAGGAACCTGTGAAATATACTATTGAAGTTGAATGCTAGTCCAAGTTGAATTGAGTTATCATCCGCCCCTCCAAAAGGTGCAGCGTATGCTGAGGCTCGATGTTGATACGAATACTGAGCAATCAGATCAAACCCATCACCAAGTCGTTTGATTCCAGTTAAAGCCAGAGCGTATGTTCCTGAATGAGCAACATTCTGATACGTGCGATAGCCCATGGTGAGCGCGACCTGATAGGATGGCTTTCCAAATGGGCTGTGCAGGTACCTGAAAGCTACAGCAACACTATTCGCGGCTGCACGGTATGTATCAGCAATACTTCCAAAACTGGTTAGTGTATTGCCTGTACTATAGACATCCTGCAGCCGCACATCCACCCTGTTCACTGGATTTGGAGCGATATTATAAACCAATCCACCGTACAACACATCATTCCCACCACCATCGATCGAGGGTATATCCTGGTGCTCATAACCAATGCCCCATGTAGGTATTTTTTCATCTGCAGTTAGTGCGGGTACTCCTTCATAAACCAGGTTCAAACCGTAGGAGTTTATTCCTGTCTGATCTGATGAGGAAACCACAGAATTTATGAGATGTTGTGCATGGAGATTTACAAAATACCTAAGCCTGGAGTTGAAAGTGAGACTGGCTACATTTCCATAGCTCTGTTCTTCTACATTATTCCCGTTGGAGTTTGGATCCAGGACTCGTGTGAACTCAACGAGATCGTCACTTCTCAAGGTCGGAAATCCAATTAACCTGGTCGCGACATCCGTCCTTCCAATAGTAACCTCTAATGGTGCAGTAGAGTAGTCCAGATATAGCTGGTTGAGCATGAGACCAGTTGCAGAGCTGTTGATGCTTCCATCAGTTGCGGTTGTCCCAATGACAAAACTTCCAATACCACCCTGTCTGTATAGTCGATCTGACACTCCAAGCAGAAGCGAGGAATCGGTGAAATTGATGCGCGTCGTACTCAACTTTGTGCCGTCAGGAAGTGTATTCCGGGGAGTCCTTAGCTCAAGCGATACTATTCCTGATCCGTCGACTTCAATCTGTGGAGATGTTGAAGGCTGTTCAGGTATGGGCGTATGCTGAACTTGTGC
>JAJZFJ010000280.1:0-63349 GCA_021805395.1 bacterium | reverse complement strand
CCATTGTGCACCCAGGTGACATAACAAGCAGTAAAGGTACAAGTGTACACATGTGCATTTTGTGCAATATTTTCTCCTTTTTCATCATGAATTCACCGCTAATATGTCTTTAAAGGTAAACCCATAGTCAGCAGCATCCTCATACATCAGCATCGTCATCATTCCGCCCGGGGCTACCCCATTATTGGATGTGCAGTAATCGCTGTGATCATGGAAATGCCAGTTTCCAGGGTTTGTACCCTCAATAATTATGTCTGTAGTACCTCCCGGTGAGACCTGTATGGTGTTATGTCGAACAGGAGAAGCCAAAGGTGCACCATCCTGTGCAACATGCCAAAAATCGTGACCATGCAGATGCATGAAGTGAGGCATCATTCCTGCGCCAATCAGCCTTACACGTATGTATTCTCCCATCTTGATGTAAAGAGGATCAGTCATCGGATATGATTTACCATTTATCATGAAATAGTTCATTCTAATCGGCCTAACATATCCAGTCATACTTTGAGCATAGGGAGGAATGTATCCATTCTTAATAGCTTTCAGGAATTCAGCTTTGTCCGTGAACCATCCCATCATATTGCCGTTCATCTCTTTCATTAGCTTGGGTGATCCCATCATGTAATCCATTTGCTGTCCCATCTGCTGCATCATATCTAACTGCTCCCGAACATATTCAGTATCTATTTCAGAAAGTATCAGTGTATAGTCCCGTGTATATGGAAACAGCTTCTTGATGGGATCATCATCGCTGTTCACAATAAGTGCACCATACAATCCTGCCTGAATATGGAGGGGAGTCATATTGTGACAGTGGTAGTAATGCGTTCCGGCTGGCTGCGCCCTGAACAAGTACTTATAACTCTGATTGTAGCCCACCGGCCATTGCGTGCTCAGCGGAACACCATCCATCTCACAGGCTATCTCCATCCCATGGAAATGAATGGTATGGAAATCGTGAGTCTTGTTCACCAAATTAACACTTAACCACTCACCTTCATTTACCTGTAAAACTGGACCTGGGACAGATCCTCCATAAGCATAAACGTATGTTTCAACCAGCGGGACAATCTCGTGTTTCATGAGTGTAACATCCACTGTATACTCATGAATAGTATCACCAGCTGAGGGCATTCCTCTAGGATTCCAGTGCGGCCTGGTAGCATGTGGATCAAATTCGGATGGCCAAATACTCACACTGGCAGGAGATGCTTCGGTACTCTGGGTATCAGTTAATCCTAAACCAGCAGCACCAAATGCTCCTGCAATTGCACCAAGAAACCCTCGTCTTGCAATTGGTTTACTTTCAGTCATTCTAGCACTCCCCATATATTATTTTAAGTGAAAAGCTAATCAGCGAACTGAAACAATACCATATATTTACATATTGGTATTTATTACAGTAAAAGAGTCAAAACCTGGTAAATGTATTAGATTGGGGGAGCTCGTGGAGGTACGGATGTGGTGAGGATGCTTCTCTCTAAAAGAAGATCAGATGCTTTAGGTATTTTGCGTGAGATTATAGATGAAACACAGAAGCCATAGTCACTGTTGATGAAGGGAATATGTCTATCGATTACGCTCGTTATCTGGTAAGGTTTAGATAGCGGTGCTTTACCATCTCTACAGACACATTGGGGTTCGGCACAACAGGGTTGAAGCAAATGGGAAGGTTTATGCTCTACCATTGCACAACCTGTGCATGTATGACAGCAAGGACATGCACTCACCCCCCACCCTGTATTGAGAATAATAAACAGAGCAGGAGCCCATATTAAAAGAAGATTTTTAATTCGATTGAAGGTGAGCATGTTAATTAATAGTATACGATGTTTAATACAATAAATATATCCATCTCATGGAACTGTGAATTCTCAAAGAGTTGGATACAGGTGAAGGTGTTATTCCAACTGCTCTCTTTGAAATAGATCCATTCCTAGCTCCTGTTTGAAAGCGGAGAGTAGAAAGTTTATAATCAGGCTTTCCGCTCTCCACATGTCTTTCATATAGTGAATTAAACGCTGGAGTTATTTTTTACAAAATCGATCAGCTCATCCACCTGTGCAAATGCCAGACCCGTAACTGTATCTGCACATCCATAGTAGAAAGCGATACGTCCTGTGGGAGCGTCCGTGAGAGCAGCACACGGGAAGGCCACATTTGGCACGTCTCCAACACACTCGTATAAAGCCTGAGGAGACATAATGTACGGTGCAGTCCTGTATATAACTTTCCAAGGTTCGTCTATGTCGAGCAGTGCTGCACCAGCACTATACACAAAGCCATTGCACGATGTTAATACACCATGATAGACAAGCAGCCATCCTTCAGTGGTCTCAATTGGCGTCGGTCCGGCACCGATCTTCGTTGACTGCCAGCCGCCTTTTCTACCCATCACCCATCTATGCTTTCCCCAATATGCCATGTCCGGGCTCTCGCTGTAGAAGATGTCGCCAAAGGGTGTATGACCATTATCACTGGGACGACTGAGCATTGCATACTTACCATTTAGTTTCCTGGGAAATAGAACCCCGTTACGGTTGAATGGAAGGAAACTATTCTCCAGCTTTGTGAATGTTTTAAAATCATGAGTATATGCGACGCCAATCGTTGGACCATGATATCCGTTGCACCATGTAACATAGTATCTGTCATCAATCCAGCATACTCTTGGGTCGTACCCATATTCCCAGCGAAGACTTTCCTGATCATCACCTTCAAAATGAATTCTTTCGTGTGATAGTTCCCATGAGATGCCATCTTTGCTTCTACCCGAATGCAGCTGCATTTCTCGGCGAGTATCGTCACATCTGAATACTCCAGCAAACTCACCTTCAAATGGAACAACTGCACTGTTAAAAATGCTGTTTGAAGTAGGTATCAGATTTCTAGGAATAATTGGATTACTGGAGTATCTCCAAACGACGTTATGATCTCCCAAAGGCTTTTCCTGCCATGGAATATTCGGAAGCGCATCACCTATGATTGTTGCCATTACCCGTTATGCTCCTTTAACTCACCATTATAGAATGGATCGAATTATAGAATACCGAATAATTTAAGCATTTGGAAAAGATAAACTTTTCGATGGTTCCACAACATGAATGTCAAACTGATACTTCAATGTGAGCTGCTCTCTCGTCTTTATGATAAGTATGCGAAAAAGAAGAGTCTGATGTTTGTTCATTTTCACTTCAGATGGTATTCTAAAGACATGAGTATTCAAATCCCACAATCTCTGATTAATGATGTTCCACCAGCATATCTTGCATCTAATGTATCTTCGATTGAGGATGCAAAGCTGTTTTGTAAAAAATTAGCCACTTCGCACTATGAAAATTTTCTCGTTTCAACATTGTTCCTGCCTAAGCCACTAAGACAGCATTTCTACAATCTTTATGCCTATTGCCGAATCAGTGATGACCTTGGAGACGAGATTGGAAACCCAGCAAAATCTCTGCAGCTTCTGGATTGGTGGGAGGGTGAACTTACGGCCCTCTACAGTGGACATCCACGTCATGCCGTGTTTATAGCATTAGCGGAGACTGTTGAAAAGTTCGACATTCCAATTGCTCCATTTCGTAACCTCCTGACAGCCTTTCGGCAGGATCAAATTACCACAAGATACGAGACTTTTGAGGATGTGCAGGGCTACTGTGTGAATTCAGCAAATCCGGTAGGGCATCTTGTGCTGTATCTGTCAGGTTACAAAGATGAGCAGCGTCAAAAGCTGTCTGACTATACATGCACCGCTCTCCAGCTGGCGAATTTCTGGCAGGATATTGTTAGGGATTATGAAAAGGACCGTATCTATATACCTCTGGAGGATATGCGAAAATTTGATGTCACCGAAGAACAGATCAAGTTCAGAAAATTTACTCCTCAGTTTGCTGATCTCATGAAATATCAGGTCGAACGCACATTTACCCTTTTTCAGAAGGGCGAAGCGCTTCTGGATTTAGTTGACAGAAGAGTGAAATTAGATATTGCGATGTTTTCTCAAGGCGGTACCGAAGTCTTAAAGCGCATCCAAAAACAGGGTTACGATACATTATCATCCAGACCATCCATTTCAAAAAATCGACAGCTTGCAATGCTCTTTGGACGATTGCTGAAACGATGAACTCAATGAATTCAACCATCCAAAAGCTATCTGAAGAAAAACTTCAGGAATCCTATCGCCATTGTGAATATGTGGCAAAAACTCAGGCTAGAAATTTCTATTTTTCCTTCGTTACACTTCCGCCAGACAAGAAAGCTGCGATGTGCGCAATCTATGCATTCATGCGTTATAGTGATGATGTCTCCGATGAAGCTGCGATCAATACCTCGAAGGCAGAGGAGATGCAGGCATGGAGAAAAGCTCTCACAAATGCATTAAACGGAGAGTATGCCGATAATCTTATTCTGCCAGCTTTTCACGATACAGTAATGAAATACAAGATACCCGAGAGCTACTTTCACGAACTCATAGATGGAACGGAAATGGATCTCACCATTAACCGATATGCCACATGGGAAGAGTTAAGGGTCTACTGTTATCGAGTAGCATGTCTGGTAGGCTTCGTGTGCATTCATGTTTGGGGGTTTGATCCTGCAGAGGGAAAAGCTCTGGAATATTCAGAAGCCTGTGGTTTGGCGTTTCAACTCACCAACATTCTGAGAGACATTAAAGAAGACCACGAGCGAAACCGAATCTATCTGCCTGCTGATGAGATGCAACAGTTTAAAGTGTCTGAGGACATGCTGGGAGCATCCCAGGTTACAACTGAACTTCGAGAGTTAATTAAATATGAAGTGCACAGAGCAGAACTGCTTTATGAAGACGCATGGAAACTTATGCCGCTGTTACATAAGGACGGACAATCTACTCTAAGGATTATGATAGAAATTTACTATGGAATTCTATCTGAAATAAAACGGTCTGACTACGAGATTCTCAACAAGAGAGCTTCTGTACCAACGGTCAAAAAGTTAGGTCTGGTAGCAAAGGCGTGGGTTCGCTCACGTATGAGGTAGAGTTGTGAACTTGAAACTGAGTGCAGTTCAGACAACAATTCTGGTTGTATTAGTTTCAATTGTAGTCTGGAGCTTTTCACTCTGGTTAAAGGTACCTGCATATGCTGCATATGTAGCAATCTGTGCACTTGTCACAGGCTGTCTGGGAGGAGTTTTTCTGGGCTTAATCACTCGTACGCCTAAGCCTCTCATGATCTATTCATGGCTCATTCTGTTCGTTCTGACATTTCTCCCTGTTGTATACGAATGGCCACATGTCTCTGCAGATACTATTCAACTTACAGGACACATGCCAGTTCTTTTTTACAGGTACTATGATCTGCTCAGGATTGTTGAATATATTATGGGACTCCCTATTCCGTTTGTGCTAATAGGTCACCATGCACCAGATGACTTTCACCACGATGCAGCAGCCTAAAGGTGAATAGTGAACTCAAACTTTATAATACTCTCGATTAACAGGAGTAGAAATGATGCTATTTAATGATGCTATTTAATGAACAAGAACTTAGAACTCTAGCTGCTTTTATGGACACTCTCATTCCGCCAGATGAATACCCTGGAGGCTGGGATGATGCAGGAAACTATCTGCTTAACCAGATTGCTTCCAATTTGAAGGATGAGATGCCGATCTATAAAGAAGCAGTTAAAGTCCTTAAAATCGTGTCCAATGCAGAGTATCAGATGGATTATTATGAACTGAATGAACAGCAGCGATACAGAATTATAAAAGAACTTGAAAACGGTACCATAGCGAGCCCTATTTCAGGTTCACCGCCAGCATGGATAACCCATGCAGTTAGGCATACTGCGGAAGGTTACTACGCCAATCCAGAGAATGGGGGAAATCCTGAAACACTATCATGGAAAATGATAGGCTTTGAGGTGACTGCATGATAGACTACGATGTAGTAGTTGTGGGAGCTGGCGCTGGAGGTGGAGTTGCTGCCTGTGTACTGGCTGAAGCAGGATTAAGCGTGCTGCTGATTGAACGCGGACGAAATTTAAGCAATGAAGATGTTGGAAGAGACCATTTGAGAAACCAGCGGATCTCACTCTATGGGAATAATGCTGGTCCAGATGATGGAAATCCGCGTACTCGTTACAATAGCCGGGGTGAGCTTGTAGCCATTAAACCATGGGAAGGTGACTATCACAATAATGCTTCATGTGTAGGTGGTGGCACCAGGGTGTACGGTGCACAGGCATGGCGATTCATGGCACAGGACTTCAGAATGGCTAGCACCTATGGCATCCCTGAAGGTAGTTCACTCGCTGACTGGCCCATTACCTATGAGGATTTAGAGCCGTTTTATACGCAGGCCGAAAACGAATTAGGGGTTTGTGGCAATGGCACAGCAAACATATACCAATCAAACCGCACATCTGATTACCCAATGCCTGCCATGGATCCAACACTCTGCTCTGAGAAGTTAAGAAAAGGTGCAGATCAACTGGGATGGAATACATTTCCGGTACCACTGCTGATAAACTCTAAAACATATCAGTCACGTCCAGGCTGCGTGAAATGCCAGCACTGCGTGGGATTTGCCTGTCCCTCCAATTCAAAAAACGGCACTCATAACACTGTAATTCCAAGAGCTCTAGCTACTGGGTTATGTACCCTTCAGACAGATTCTATGGTTGTTCGCATTGAGGTGGACTCGCGAGGTCAAACCAATGGTGTGACATACCTATCAAACATGCATGAAAACATGACTGCAGTCAGGGTGAAATCGCGGGCAGTAGTGGTATGCGCTGGCGCGATTGAGACAGCTCGGCTGCTGCTGAACTCGTCATCAACACATCATCCCAATGGAATTGGTAACGATAACGACTTTGTTGGCAGAAACCTTCAGGGACACTACTATCCTGGCAGCATGGGAGTAACAGAAGAACCTGTTTACGATGGTATAGGACCAGGGCCTTCTATTGCAACCTGTCAGTTTAACCATGGGAACGAAGGTGTTATAGGTGGAGGAATGCTTGCCAATGAATTCATCAGGCTACCCATCATACACTGGTATCGAGCAATGCCTCCCGACGTTCCACGGTGGGGTAAAGAAAACAAGGAATGGATGAAGAGATATTTTACGCGCACACTGCATATAACTGGCCCTGTTCAGGAAATCCCCAGCCCTGAAGGTCGTGTTACTGTTAATACATCTGTGCGGGACGTCTATGGTTTGCCTGTTGTTCATCTCTCGGGAACAACGCATAAGGAAACAGTACGAACAGCGAAGTTTATGTGGGAAAGATCACAGGAATGGTTAAAAGCATGTGGTGTAGAAAAGTTGTGGGGTGATCCTCCAAACTACCTTGGATTAAGCGGCGGACAGCATCAGGCAGGAACCTGCAGGATGGGCAATGACCCTAAAACTTCGGTTACCGATAAGTGGGGCAGAGTTCATTCTCAATCGAATTTGTACATAATGGATGGCTCCGTTCATGTTACAAACGGAGGATTTAATCCTGTATTAACAATTCTTGCGCTCTCATATCGCAATTCTAGAGCTTTAGTTGACAAAATAAAATGATATATATTGCTTTACTTTGATATAAGGTATCTTTATTATACTTATTGGTTGTAAATTTGTTTCTGGAATTATATCGTAATCAGGGTTAACATTAACCTTGCGAGTTGATTGAGGAGGAATCTCCATGATGGATTCACATACTCAGAAAGACACTAAACTACTTATGGTAGTAGAGGATGATCCTGCTGTATCACAACTGCTGGAAATGATGATTGCTCGTGAAGGGTATGAAGTAATTTTGGCTAGTAATGGACAGGAAGCAATGAGCATTCTGAATGAGCGTAACAACACTATATCGATGGTTGTGACGGATATCAGTATGCCAGACATGAATGGAGATGATTTAATAGTTCAGCTGGGAAAAAACTATCCCAAACTGCCAGTTCTAGTGCTTACCGGTCATGACATTACTGAAAATGAGAATGCTAAAAATGTGGTAGATGTTCTCAGAAAGCCTTTCAGATCATCAAGCTTGATAGAACGGATTAAGCTTGCACTTGTTTAAAAATTGTCAGCTAGATAAAACTGCGATGTACTTAGCAGCTGCTCAAAACTGTGGAAGCCCTCCTCATTTGAAACAGAAATGCCGCCAGCTATTCTTACCTGACTACATTGAGGACTACCCAGGTAACACTGACTGAATGCCTGAATAGATAATTGAAAATCAGGCTCGTCATTGGACTGCTCGACGATTAGCGCGTCATCATGAAATTCAACTTTCCAGCATACACTGTTCCATGGGGCGTGTTCATCGTTTATCAGAAATGAGAAACTACTACACTGACTTTTCGAAGGGTTTAGTACTGATAAAGCTTTCTTCACATCCACTATTCTGACCATACATACAGGAGTTACATTAGTGTGAATGTCGTTGTGCCCCATACTCCACCAGGTCAAATCATCGCTAGGCGCTTTCCACTTAAATTGCTCTACCTGCATATTCATCCTGCGCAGCATTCCCATCAGTGCTTTATGGGCAACAATCTCGGTACATAAAAATTCACGAATAGAGGTTTTGTCTCTAATGCCATCTTTCATAATTAGATAACCCCTAACCTCACCGTCTGGAGCATATATGTAGGTATAGTTCGTGAGTTTATCCCCATTCTCAAGCAAATTTCGCCATTCTTCGTCATTGCGGAATATCATGCCTTTGTATCGATTTGCCACCGAGGTATAACATTCTTTGATTGCTTCCATATCAGCCATTGAAGCTCTACGAAACTTATCCGTTTCCGGACATGCATTTAAGGAGTAAGCAGGTACGGAATATCTTCGCACCTCACCAGCCCACTCCCACCCATATTTCCTGTAAAACGCCTGAGAAAATGGGAAAAGCATGGAAATACTCTGTTCCTGTAACCTCATCTGTTCCAGAGAGTATTTAAGCAACATCCCAACATAACCTCTACCCCGCTTCTCTGGGTAGCAGGCAACACCAGCAACTCCACCCATTGCAGCCAATCTGCCTGCACCCAGGTGAATCTGATACTGAATTACTGAAACCTGTGCTGCTAAACCATGCTCATCGAAAATTCCATATCTGTCGACAACGCGATTTTCGGATTCACCAGTAAACTGCTGAATTTCACCGTGGCAAAATGCCTGGGAAGAGAGATCTGATGCCGCTTGCATCTCTTCTGGTGATATTCGTCTAATTTCCAATTGATCCCCCTCCCCTTTTGTTCAAGAACTACTCTTTGAATGCTTCAATTTCGGATATTTCAGAGCTGTTTAATCGGAAATCCAACGCTCCTTTCATCCCCTCTACCTGATCTGCATTTCTAAATCCAACGATTGCAGCAGTAACTGCTGGATTATTCAGTGTCCATGCAATTGCAACTTCACCGGGTGTTCTATTGTGCCTATTACCGATCCCTCTCAAGACTTCTACTAATCTCAAATTACGTGACAGGTTTGGCTCTTTGAAATGCTGACTGGATTTTCTCCAATCATCATCTGGTAAGTTGGCGGCTCTTTCTTTGGTCATCTTCCCTGAAAGAAGACCTGCCTGCATTGGAGAGTAAACAATAACTCCGATATTCTGATCCAAACAGTATGGTAGTATCTCATCCTCTACGCCTCGGGCAACCAGTGAATAGGGAGGCTGCAGTGATGTAACTGGAGCAATGGACTGAGCTCTCTTAATCTGCTCTACATTAAAGTTCGATACGCCAATATAGCGCAATTTGCCCTGTTTCTGAAGCTCAGCAAGCTCTGTCCACCCTTCCTCAATGTCCTCATTGGGATTTGGCCAGTGAACCTGGTAGAGGTCTATTGTATCCACATTCAATCTCTTCAGACTATCTTCACACTCTTTTCGAATGGATTCTGCTTTGAGACATCCCCTTATATTTCCCTGTTCATCCCATAGCAATGAACACTTTGTGAAGACGTAAGGCTTTTCAGACCGACCTTGCAGGGCTCTGGCAACGATCTTCTCAGAGTGGCCGATTCCGTATACAGCAGCGGTATCAATCCAGTTAATACCAGCATCGAGGGCAGCATGAATAGCCGAGATTGAATCCTGATCATCCTGAGCTCCCCACGAATACTCCCATCCTGGTCCTCCAATTGCCCACGCTCCAAATCCAATGGGTGTGATTTCCATATCACTATTGCCTAATCGTCGCTTTTGCAACATTTCACCTCGTTTTGTTATTGAGTGCCATTACTCATTTTTGAATTAGTTAACCAGGCGGCCAGGTCATTACCCTTCCACCCAGAATGTGGAAGTGAAGATGAGGCACTGTCTGTCCTCCATTGTTGCCAGTATTGACTACAACACGAAAACCGAACTCATCCACTTCAAGGATCCTCACCACTTCGCGTACTGCGTCCATAGCTCTACCAAGGTATGAAACATCCTCAACATCCATAAGAGATGTGAAGTGTTTTAAAGGTATAACCAGTACATGTACAGGTGCTTGTGGATTTAAATCAGCAAAAGCCATAAACTCTTCATTACGATAAACTGGCTGCACTGGAATATTGCCGGATGCAATTCCACAAAATACACACTCCAAGCTCATAAGCTTTAATTCCTCTGGTTAGATTGGAAGATTCCGCATGACTAATATAAATGTACCTCATCGCATTTTGAAACGTGCCAGGCTATAATAAAGAAAGCATATTCTTACACTATAGACCTCACTTAAGATGCCTACATCACACAGTGAATTCTAAATTTACCAAATACACCTCATTCGGTATTTATAACCCGATATAACGCAAGGTATCAATTTGTTAAGAAATGATGCATTAGCCTTATTTAACATCATTAAAATGGTATATAATGGTATATATATGCGACATTCATCTTATAAGGACTCCACGATGACGCCGGTAGTAAAACAAACTTCCGTATCACCTACCGTAGCCGCAATTATCTCTACAATGCGTGAACGTTTAATTACTGGCTACTATCCATCTGGAACCTGGTTACCATCAGAGAGGGATCTCGCCACAGAGTTTTCAGTAAGTCGTATCTTAATTCGTGCTGCTATTACAGAGTTGGAGAAGTCGAAACTCATCATCTGTAATGCACACCACAGGCCTAGAGTTGCGAATATTTCCTGCGCAAAGCGTAGGACCAGTAAGAATCGAACTAAAAGTCTGGCGCTCTGGATTTCTCCCAACCCCCAATGGCCAGGTACTGTTATGGTGATGAAAGGGATTCAGGAAGCTGCTGCAGGTGACTGGAGGGTAGTTCTGGGAAGTCCGGTAGGTGAAACCAAGGCAGATATTAAAGCGTCTGAAATTCGATTTCTACAACAGATATATCAGGATAATGATGTAGAAGGGCTCATTATCTCCTGTATGGGCGGGGTAGAAAGTGTTCCCGCACTAAAGGCTATTCAATCACTGAATATCCCCCTTGTATTCATTGATCATCTTCCTCCCAAAGACATTATTGGCGATTATGTGGGCGTAAACAATAAAAAATCTATGGAAAAAGCAGTTCGTTCGCTTTATATGCTCGGCCACAAAAATATAGCATATGTATCAAATTACGATGAATACTCCACGGTATCGGACCGAGTAGATGGCTATAAAAGTGCGCTCAAACATTCAGGAGTGAATTTCCGTCCCGAATTAGTGGAGATCGATCCCGGTCCTTCAGGTGAGGATCAGCAGGAGGGATGCGAATCGCTAATTGAAAGGCTTCTTGCACTCCCCATACCTCCTACTGCGATAGCCTGCGTGAATGATATTACAGCATTCAGAGTGATCTCAGCCATCAAAAAACTTGGACTTCGTGTTCCTGAAGACATTTCAGTTATGGGTTTTGATGGCGTTGAAAGATGGTTACCAAATCCACCATTCTTAACCACTTCTCTGCAGCCATTTGATAGAATTGGCTCACATGCTATGGAATTGCTACTTGAAAGATATGAAGTAGAAAGCGAATTTCCGTCCAGGCATATCATCCTCGAAACAACATTTCAATCAAACGCCTCTACAATTGCTATCCCTCGCTAAAAACTGTATGCCTCCTATATTGACCATCACTTGTGACATAAACCAACCTGAAATTATCCATGTATGATTGTATCCAAAATAGGTATTGACAAAAATGGTATATCATATTATTATATGGTATCTTCCGGTATCTGGAAGATTGTAAGTTATATCCTGCCCGATCTCACACGATGAGGTCCATTATTTCTTGTATTGGGGAGGTTCCAATGAAACGTCGCTCTGGTTTCACTCTTATCGAACTGTTAGTAGTAATCGCAATTATTGCGATTCTTGCAGCAATTCTCTTTCCAGTCTTTGCTCAAGCAAGAGAAAAAGCAAGATCAATTTCATGTCTATCAAATACCAATCAGATTGGGATTGCTCTCATGATGTATACACAGGATTATGATGAGCATGTATGCATGAATAATGACGGAAACTGGTTTCATCAACCTGCTGGCAGCGCAAACACATATCTTAACACCTGGGAAACCCTTCTTGAGCCTTACTTGAAAAATTATGCTATATGGGTATGTCCTAGCGCTTCAATCAACTCTGGACTTTATGCAGGCTATGACTACTCACCAAGCAGTCCATGGACTAGTGGTCCAAACCAGGGCCACATCCAATCATCTTACACATTAAACAATTATTACAACTACAGTTCAACTTATGGAGGCATATTCCAGTCACCACCCGATTCTATTGCTTCCTTCGATGCACCATCCCAGTTGATTTTCTGTGCTGATGGAGGTCAGAGCCCGATCACTGCATGGGATCCTGAACAGATTGTAACTCAGTATGCAGGCATGGACATCAACACAACAAATAATCCGCCTTATCTTTATGCAGTTGGAACCTACTCACAGGGTGCTATCTTTGGACGACACATGGGAGGAGCAAATACAGTTTTCTTTGATGGACATTCCAAATGGTTGACACTCGGTGCTCTTTCACAATCCAATTACGATTCTAGTGTAAACGGCTGTATCTATCATTACTTTTCAATTAAGGATGTAACAAGTGATCCGCCTTGTTCTGGAAGTGAAAAACCCTGGTGGTAACCTTTTCTTACTAATTGGGATGGTGTATGAATTCACCATCCCTGATCAATCCTGTATCTGGAGATAAAACATTGAACCGGGGCTACATTCTTAAGAATAAACGGATTTCTTCATCAATTATTATCATCATCATAAACATTCTTCTTATTACTGTACTTGCCGGTTGCAGCAAAACAGAAGGAGGTGGCCCACAAGTTTTACCTATGAAGTTCCCAGGTACTCAGGCTGGAAAAGCATCTACACCTCCACCACCAGTCAAGAACTGACTAAATGAAGCAAGAGTAAACTTGAACGTTCCTTTACTTCAACACGAACTTCTGGGAATGGAGAGTTATATGTATCTGGAGATTAAGCCAATCTTCCAAGGGAGTTCGGCATATTCCTTGTTCATGTCATGTTTCATCATGCCTTGAATGATCCACTCTCCATTTTCAGATTCTACTTCAAACTTCTCGTTATATCCCGAACGTATAGCCTCTCCGTGAGAAACCATTTCAGTCCAGATATTCCTCACATGTCCTGGAATAAGCATTGAGCCGCTTGCAAACTCGTGTCCAGTATCCTTCCATGGACCTGTTAGATGTGCAGCAGTTGCAAGTCCGAAGGATCGAACTCCGTCTGTAGAGATTTCATATACCATAATAAATCTGTTCTCAGCTGGTACCGAGTAGACATGCACTGCCTCATGCACCCCTGAAAACACTTTAATGGCATCACCCCATTGCGATGGAAAATTTTCCAGCTTTGTAGTTCGGACAAAAACCTCATTATGTTCTTGAGTATAGAACAGGTAAGCATGTGTATCATCGCAAATCACCCAAAAATCAATCCACTTTTCTGAAGTATCTTTCTGCACAAGGTTCTGTGACTTAGTCCAATTATTCGGATTAGCCAGCGAAGAATTGGTAGAGAAAGCTGGTTGGTAATTGGCCTCAGTTGTCTGAAAAATTAGATACCAAAGTTTGTGAGGTGTAAAGTAGAAAATTTGAGGTGCACAGTCAATTCTGCTAACATCAACACTGAGCTTGAGTTGGTGTCGCTCTGCATTGGCAAACTGTGAAAGTGATGGAGATGATGAATAGCCAATAGAATATCTGCCCTTCCCTCTAGCAGTGTAGAAAATATGCCATGAATTTTCAAAGTATACTATGGAGGGGTCCTTTATGGCGGTTTCGTGAAATGTATCATCCACTCCATGACTTAAAACCACATCTTTTAATAACCAGCCTCTTGAATGCTGAACTGTGTCCATGAAACATCCTGTTTATATGAGTTTTTGATTCAATTCCCCTGCTTTGCTTACCAGTTATTTTTATTCTGCAACAAAATATCCTGCCAGCAGTCACTTCAACTTCGCAGATATATAGAATACAATAGTATCAGTTGATTTATGAAGGGCGGTAACTGTATGGATTATCCAGCTATCTCAGATGTACTCAGGATTCAAAGAACGCATGCCCCCCACGGCAAGATCTCAATGGTACTGGATACTGATACCTATAATGAGATTGATGATCAGTTTGCACTTATCTATTCCCTGCTCTCTCCATCAAAACTGGATGTGAAGTCAATTTATGCTGCCCCCTTTGTAAACAGTAGATCCAGCAGTCCTGTTGAAGGCATGGAAAGAAGCTATCAGGAAATACTGACCCTTCTTGCTAAGCTGGGAGATAAATGCACCTCCCCTCCTGTTTTCAAAGGTTCTGACAGGTGGATGCATTCCGATCAGTTTGCAGTCAAGAGTGATGCAGCTTCACAGCTTGTGGAACTGGCGATGAATCAGGCAGATGGAGATCTGCTGTATGTGGTTGCTATCGCAGCAATCACCAACATTGCTTCAGCTATCCAGATGGAGCCTGCTATCCTCAATAGGATTGTTGTTGTATGGCTCGGAGGACATCCTCATAATCATCACCACACAGATGAGTTCAATTTGAAACAGGATCCAGTTGCATCCTCCATCATTCTGGATAGCGGAGTGCCGCTGGTGATGATGCCATGTGCTAATGTAGCAGAACATCTTTTACTTACCCGAGAGGATGTCATCAACAGAATCGACTATTCTAACCCAGTCGGTGAGTATCTTGCAAAAGAGTTTCTTAAATATGCTGATGAAACCTTCTCCGATTCCCGCCCCATTTGGGATATGACACCAATTGCATGGCTAATTCAATCAGAATGGGTCCAGACATCCCTCATTCATGCTCCAGCAATTGCGATAAGACAGAATGCGAGCCAACAGTGTGTGTGGGCAGTAGATACTACCCGGCATTTTATCAGAGAAGCTTATAGAGTAAACCGTGATGCAATATTCAAAGATTTTTTCACAAAGCTTAATGTCATGTAAATATAGTTCTATGCTGTATTGTAAAATAATTTTACTTTAAAATCCAAAGAAGGATGTCTTCAAAATATGCTATCGATCAATCGTGTCTTTTTATTTTGTACCCTTTCATTACTATCATGTGTAATATCTCTGTCTGTAAGTTCTGATGTAAAATCAGAAATGAAAGCCCGAACTGTATTGGTCATTAACTTTGGCAAAATGAAACTATCAGACGTTACGGCACATGAACCGCTGGCATTCTCTATCATCACTACACAACCTTCACAGGAAGTGTATGGTACTCCTTCACTGATGGGTGATTCTCTAGGAAGCAGTAACCAGTGGAATGAGTTCTTCCATTCTAAACCAGGAATATTTAAGGCAAATACAGCTTACACAGTTACCTTTAAATACAAAATTGTTTCCGATAATCCAGATACCGAATTCTATGCTCTCTTTCGAAGGGATGGAACAGGAGTTGCTCCATTAAGCTCGTTCACCGTTTTACACGGTACTGCAGGTGCTACTCAAAAAGTTATGCTATCGTTTCCGGCTGCACCTTATGACGATTTCGCACTGATTTTTGGAATTAAGAATAAAGGGGAGATATCTATCAATGATATAATCATTAAAACCGATCCTAAAGCAAACCTACCCATCATTCCGTTACCCCACAGTGATCGTGTATGGAGAGCTGTTAAAGATAGAACCTACTATATAGATTCCATTTCAGGAAACGACTCTTCAAACGGTCTGAGTCCAAAATCTGCCTGGAAATCGTTCAGGCACATTAACACAGGCATATTCACTTCAGGAGACAAAATTCTGCTGCACTGTGGAAGTGTATGGAACGATTGTCTGGCACCAACTGGAAGCGGTACCGTATCCAGACCAATTATTATCAGCAGTTATGGATCTGGCAGACAGCCACGTATCGATTGCGCTGAAAAATATAGAGCAGCTGTCTATATCCACAACTCACAATATATTCAGCTGGATAATTTAAGCATCTCCAATGCTGGCTCCTATCCTCTTCCTGAACTGACGGGTGTTGAGTTTGAAATTGGAAACTTCGGGACAGCTCATAATATTGTGATGAACAGACTTACAATTCATAACGTGGATGGCAGTTTAAACACAAGTCCTGTTGGAGGTGCGGGTATAAGGTGTATCCGTGATGATGCAGGTAAACCTAGCTGCTATGATGGGCTTATTATTGCAAATTGCCGCTTAATTCATATCGATAGGGATGGAATTATTATGGAGGGCAATGTGTGGAGAACTCACTGGCACCCCAACCTGCATGTCATCATTCGTAACAATCTACTGCAAGATATAGGTGGCAGCGGGATAGTACCAATTGCCTGTGATGGAGCGTTAGTAGAACACAACACCGTGCAGGGTGCATGCATGCGCACAAGTGGTTATGCTGTGGGAATTTTTCCCTGGAGTTGTGATAATACTATTGTGCAATACAATGATGTTAGCGGTGTGGAATTCACACGGGATGGACAGGGCTATGACTGTGATTTCAACTGTAGAAATACAGTAATGCAGTACAACTACAGCCATAACAATGCCGGAGGATTCATGCTTATCTGTGACGATGGAACGTTTAAATCACCTCTAAGTGCAGGCAACCAGGGATCCATCATTCGCTATAATGTAAGTGTTAATGATGGATTTCACACCTTTAGTATTTACGGTCCATGCAACAACACCCAGATTTACAATAACACGATCTATGTAGGAGTTCCGCAGACGCTGCTGACATTGTCATCCACAAACTGGGATGGACCATGGCCAAGTAATACTCTGTTTGCAAACAATATCTTCTACTATGCGATGGGAGTTAAAAGTACCTTCGATTTTGGTGACATGACTAACCTTCAATGGAATCACAACTGTTTTTGGGGTAATTTTACTAACTACCCAAAAGATACTGCAGCTGTTCTACATAACCCTCAGTTCGTGAATGCTGGAGGCAATTTGCCGCGGGACTATGAACTTCAAAAACACTCCCCTTGTCTTTCTGCTGGAGAGATAATTGACAATGCTGGCGTTAAGGATTATGCAGGGCATTGGGTATCAGGAAACGTTCACCCAAGCATAGGAGCTTTTCAAAATCCAGCTACAATCGCCAAAAAGTAAAGATATATTTTTTTGCTCACATTGAACCACTGGACTAACTGACCTCCGTTTCAGAATGCTTCCCAATAAGCTGCATAAATGAATATGGATCCAGCACTTCTATATATTTACCATGATCACTCGCTTTCAGCAACTCGACCACGCGCTTGTGCCAAGAAGGTGTTTGCAGTATGGAGCGATAGATACGAAACTGGATACCTGAGATGGATGTCTGGGAGATAATGAGCTTTGCGACATCTTCAGGTGAACCCCCAATATCGCTTGTCATTCTTATAAAAGGCATCGACTTCCACACACCGTTTTGGGGGATTTTTTGAGCAACAATACCACGAGGTGAGAAAAATGCATAGGAATCTTTAACAGCACTATCCATAGGTGGGGCATTACCATCGATGATGAATCCTGTTAAGCCAATGTCCCATAAATTGTAGTACTTCTTACAATGGCGACGCCAGGTTTCAATTCCAGATGGTAACCCGGAGAACTTTCTGGGAACTTGTAATGCTCCTGGGTTGATGTATCCAGCTCCTGAATCTCCCGATATAAAATGATCATTTGATGTCTTTGTCTCTCGTACGAATGCCATACCAGGCGCAAATCTATCTGATAAGTTAGGATTGAATGCCCATCCTAGAGGGATTGAGCCACGGGCAGAATCGTTCCAAATAGATGGTAGTTTCTGATATAACCATGCTGCAGAGTCATAGTCACCAACATAGAATGTTATATATGATATTTTCTTATCACTATGGATATCATTATGCACTGGAATGTTCTGAGGATAACTTTTCTTGAGAGGATAGTGCTGAAAGAATGAAGCATTAGCCATTGCTCCCAATCCGAGAGCATCGGCATCAAGATATGCATTAAAACACGAAATTATGTAAGACATCTGCCACTCAGTTTCAACACCTCCATGCACTCCCCCAGCATGTTTCGTATATTTCTTGTCCCAGGGAATAAAACCTCCAATATGGATCATACTATTTCCCTCAGTTTGCCTCCAGGCTGAGTGAAGGATTGCTTTAAGTGTAGACAGATCAGTTCCTAATGGCTGTTTGGGGTCATCTATCGGTTCTTCATCCTCCCATGGCGATAGATCCCAAAAAAAACCACGATGGGCGATGAAATAGTCGTGATTCGATAGTGTGTGATTTGGAATATACCCAAACGGTTTTTGCAGCCAGTAGGCATCAATGTAAAACCCCATTTTGGCTGGGTTACACCTGCCAGTGTCTAGATATCGCTCTTTAGCCCAGATGTACGCATCACATTTGCTGCTTTTCGTGGAAGGTGTGGCACTACCAGGAATGTTTCCAGTCCCGGTAAATAGTGATGATCCATCGGGATGAACCAGCCAGAGTGCGACCTCGAACATGGGCCCCTCGGGATCTAGCGTAAGCCAGTTGTACAGTGAGTCAATCGAAGAGTCATATCTAACTGGCAGAAGGTCTTCTACTCCTGCTGCGGTAGATGCAACATTCGATGTTGATGGCACATTTTCATCATATACCACCAATCCTTTAACAATATGACGATAATGCATCACTAAGGAACGGAGACTGTCCGTTTTAATTTGTCTAGTGTGCCCCAACCAGTTATCTGGATCACTCATCCAGTTCAGCCAGTAGTGGTCCAGTGTCCCCGTCTGATCACCCACAAAGAACTGATATAGGTCAGCAGTCTCTCTGTTCACCAGCCCCTGTAATGCTGCCATTACATGTGCATCATCCCAAATCCGTCTCCGTTGAACCAAATCCTCTGGATTCAGCTTCATAGTATAGGTCATATCAATTGTATGAATATGAGGGTATGAAGATTCGGCAGTTGCACCATCTGCAATGCGAAAGAGCACTGATGTCGTTCCCGCAAGTACGGACTTCTTTAAAAATGTACGTCTGTTCATTTATCCCTAAAAGCATTCAATTCAAATATTTCCTGAAATATGATTTGTCAGATGTGCAATCACTATCACAGTATGATTTTTTGAGTTGATGCTGCTTGATGTTCCTGTGGTATTTCATCATAGTCTGGATGGGTAGATAAGTGTGGCTCTTGCTAAATACACAGTTCCTTCAGATGCTTTACGCAAACCATCCACCAATAAAAGTGTATCAAGGGAGATTGGATAGTGGACTGTTCCATCATCAGCACCACCCCAGTAGCTGTCACTTCCAGTTAGAGAAAACTGCACATACCGCCAACCTGTCCAGTCCATTTGTCCTCCATCCGCCTGGAAAGTTTGCCCGGTACTATCTGTGAACCTCAGACGTAAACCATTACCAGTTCCATTACCATACACCCATTCGCCTAAAGCTACTGGTCGGCCAACGAAGTGCAATGGTTTTATTGGTGAAATTCGCAGAAACTTCCAGCCTTCGTCAAATGAATACGTAACGCATGCAACCGCCTGCTTGATCTTCCCTGGCTCCACAGGAGGTATTGCGATACTGGACATTATGTGTGAGCCAATAGCAGGATTACCATCTGGTACAACCTGAAGCCCCACGCTGGACAATGAAGAACCCACTGCTGATTCCCTAAAAAATGGGAGAGGCTTAAAAAGTATTGGAGGAACACATGACTTATATAGACCTAACGGCATTTCCACATGTACTATTTTTCGAGAAGATAGACTAACCATAAAGACATGGTTGATACTTTTATTACTGGGAATCTGATACGCCGCATGATATGTTCCCTGTAACAGTTTAATTGGGAGAGTTTTGTCGATATTATTGTCACAATACAGATTAAGTTCTCCTCTTATCGCTCTGCCTGATGGATTGTTGATGTTTACGGTAAACATGTGCCCCATGGGAGGCTGAAGTGAAAGACTAACCGGATAGATCGGCTGAACTTTCAGTTCCTGCACAAGTGGAGGTCCGCCAGATGCCATTCGTAAGGTGGCAGTAATTGAGATGTGAACATCATCCTGCGGTAGTATTACTATTTTGTAGTTTTTTGGAATTTCACTGGTCTCGGTTAATTGATTATTCAACTCTAAAGTGCTGGACTGTGGACTTGGAATACGCGAATACAGTTCAACAGTAGCTTTAGGGACGGTCCCCCTCTTGGGCTTTTGCATTGTGTTAAGTGAGAAAAAATCGTTTGTGAGATTTGTATGGGATGTATACAGAACTACTGGAGGAACTGATTTCCAGGCTGCTCCTAATGATAAAAGCGGGTTATATGAACTTGGCACTATATATTGAGGCATATCTGAAATTGTGAGTTTTAGACCATTCTTTCCAGCGGATGTCGTGGTTTTATCGCCTAGCATAGATACAATTGTCACATCCCCTTTACTCATTGGTATTGTGACCTGATGAGGTGACGAATCTGTGCTCCATACTGCGAGTTTCTCATTTTTACCATTGCTGAAAAGTAAGCAGTAATCTTTTGTAGAAGACAAGATCAGACGTTTGTTGAAATTGTAACCATGCAGTGTTTGTGCTAAAGTCTGCATTGCAATGTATGCTGGTTTTTTCCTGTAATCATAATAAACTGTCCCGAAATGCGCTTCTGGATCCTTTGGATTTGTACCATCATCGTGCCAGTCATACCAGATGCTGAATCTGATATGTGATGCCATGTTAGAGAGCATTTCACGTACTGCCCATCGTGCCTGCCTTGCAACACTGAGACCAGGGTAGAGCTCTGAATACCCCCACTCACTGGATATCAGCGGAATGTGTTTTCCCCTTGGTGCATAGCGGGCAATCAGCGCCCTCACATTGCGAAAGTCAGCTGCTGCGGTCTCAGGACTTGAATCCCTGTATGGATGAAATGAGACCGCATCCCAGTATTTCAGTAAACCTCGCTGAAAGCAAGACTCCATGAATTTGAGGTCCATACCACTTGTTGCTGGTCCCACAAACCACTCTTCAGGTGCAACCTTGCGAATCGTCCTGCCGACTTGTAATGCAATAGAAGCATATTGCTGCACATCGGGATGTGGCAGCCAGAAGTCACCATTGGGCTCATTCCACATCTCCCAAACGATCCCTTGACCTTTAAAATGCTTCATTGCAGCTGCTACCCAACTACAGAATGCATTCCTCGAATCTGGTGTTGTGGGGGATCCTTTCTGATAAAGATCGTTGCCATAATCAAGAATGAAAATTGGCCGAATGTGGTACCTATCCAGATACTTCATTAACACATCGTATGGCGAAAAGTTATACACTCCTTTCACCTGCTCCGTGCCGCCCCATGAGAAATCCATTCGAATCCACTTAAATCCTTCCTGAGCAAGTAATTTCATCTCTCCTGGTCCCGGTTGGGTGAAGTGAATATTAACACCAAGAGATTGAGGTACACCCGGTTGTGGAAGAGGGTAATTATGTCTATAGGAATCTGACCGAGATGCTCGTGGTGCTGTTAGAATTAACAGCATTAATCCTAAAAGCGAGGGGCATTTAAGGTAACAATGCATTGTGATGAACCTCATCGTGGTTTCCAATGTATTCAATACAATTTATAAAGCAATTCAGTCCGCAGGGACTATAACATGTATCCAACACAGAGAAAGACCAGGTAACTTTCAATTTCCTGGTTTGCTTATCGGGCATTCAGAGCCATTACAGCGAATGCAGATGCGGCATCCCTCATGAATTTGCCAGTCATGCTGTGCGGATCTCTGGACCCATTGATGTAATTTGCTGGCCATGTTCCGTTATTTTCATGCGATGTCAGCCAAAGCAATGCTTTCCGCAAAACGGGATTATTGACGGATACTCCCTCTCGTTTAAGTGTGAGAACTATAAGCCCAGTTGCATATCCATCGCTGAGTGAGGTGCTTGGATAGATACCTGCACCACCCCATCCCGCTGTGGTTGCAGGAGTAGAGCCAAGATCTTGAAGGCTCCAGCCTCCATCAGGTTTTTGGAGCGTATATAGCTGCTGGATAAGGGCTAGCTTACTTGTTCTGTTCATTAATCCAGGCAACCATGTTGATGCCAGCATATAGACCACCTTATCGTGAAGTCTCTGCTGGGGGTATCCAATATTAAGATACTGCCTCATCAAAAAAAGCTTGGATTTCAAATCTGGTTGAGTATAGTAGTTCTTGCCTGCCATGCCAACTGCCATAGCTGCTAATGCAGTCCCGTAATAGATGTTGTTATTTTCCCACGGACTTAATCCAAAATTTAGCCATTTCCAGGAACCATCGGGCTGCTCTTGCTGCCAAAGATATTCCAACGATTTTTTAGTGACAGGAGAAAGTGTATCATTAGCTGATTCTCGGGAATAGTTAACAAGTACGAGTGCATTCATAACGGATTCAGTTCCTAATGACGAATACTGCTTGTCACCATAATAACACTGAATGGCAACTGGCTTTAAAGAAGAGATTGTATTCCAGTTCTGTACTCGCATTTTTACATTCTTTACCAGCGAATTTTCTGCGATTTCAGCGTTTCCACCACTTGATGCATTATACAATGTGGAGAGTGCCAGAGCCAAAGGCATGGAAGTATGACACGAGATACAAGCTGATCCCGATCCACGTGCAGCACCCGGCCAGGTTAACCACTCTGACGTGCGCCGAGTTAGATAGTTGATGGCTGCAGGCTTATTCCAGTTAAGCTGAATGGAAGATCCATAACAGAGTTGATTACTCATTATGATGAAGAGGGATAATATTCCAATTGCTTGTATCAGGGGTTTTGTGTGTTTCATTCGTGTAGCTACCTTCATTGATATTCTCGGTTTAAAGGATAATAGTACATAGAGACAGTCAACTGCAGAAGACAGCAGAGTGCGTTTCTGTTGACTCTTCATTAAAGGAAGTGTCAAGCGTTTGTCTTTGCTCCTATTGGCAGTATAGTGACATAAGAAAGAGTACAACATAGCTTTCAGTACATTATAACTGAAAGCAGTCTATTTTTAATCACTTATGTGCTGATATATTGTCAGTGGTAGCATTGAATTATTTGCATACATACATCTTCCAGATATATTTATCATAATAATTTCATATACACGAACATGTATTCTAAAAATGGCGTGTGAAGATTTCATACACTTCACACGCCGGGTCAGTTGTAAAAATTCGATTCTAGCTACAAAATGCACAACGATAAAGGAAATGACATATTTCTTTTACCAGTGCATTAATTTCTTGAGGTAAGCTGTCACTTCATTTGCCATCGCCCTCTGTCCTGCCAGATCAGGATGTCCCCCACAGCCTCCTCCCCAATCCTGCGTGAAGAAGAATTTGTGTACTCGATTATCACCTAAAGAATGACATCTGTTCACGATTATTGTGAGATCCTTCTGTAAGGCTGTATTAAGAGCAGGCCAAGCCATAGGGCTGGTTAAACAGACGATTTCTGCTTTAGGGTATGCCTTTCTGAGGTTGCTGATGAACCGGATATATGAACCCACAAACTCCTCTTCTGGCTGAATTCCATCATTTTCGCCTAAGCAGATTGTAACCACATCTGGCTGATATTCCTTTACATTGTAGATGGGACCATTTAGTTGAAGATTAACGGTATCCCATAGTTCAGGCATCGTGAATGTCATATTACAGCAGCTATGAATTAGGCCGATACCAGAATAGGCAGTAATATGCCATTGAGCATCTAGTGCCCGGGCTGTAATCGGTCCATAACTTAGATAGGCGTTATGCTGATCGTACCACTGTCCTTTACCACATGGCACCTTGGAGGTGTCGTCGCCAAAACCGCATGTGATTGAGTCCCCAATAAACTCTATCTTTCTTTTCGGCTCTTTGCCAGGAGGAAGAAGACCATCGCACTGGAACCCGATAAATTCGATGTATCCAATACTCGCTTCGGTATCTTTACAAATTGTTACAGTGTGCACACCAGGGGAAAGGTTTTTAGCCAGACTGATGTCATTGGTTGTACCAGTTGTTTGTATCCGGGTGGGGGTGCCATGGTCAATTCTAATTTCAAGATAGTTGTTGTTATTGCCGTATTGATGCTGATCTTTAATGACAGCATTACAGTATGTGCCTCGGAATTTTGCCTTTATGTATGCGCCAGGTGCCCAAAATTTTGGAGCCAAAGGATTGGAGAAATCCATCCTGCCGATATACTGGATATCTTTGTTATTGGCCGGAATAAAATTATGCATAGAGCCATTACTGGCTTGAGAATTGCTGGAAGGTGACAGGCAAAATAGCTCAATCATACACAGTACAATTACAGTCCACTTTTTCATGTTATGTACATCCTATCTATCTTAAAGTTATTTGGCATCAGCCATGTTTACTCGATTTTCCACAAGAAGATCAAGAAGTGCTCTATCAACTTTGTAACCATGCAGCATTTCATACGACGCACCTGGTCGTCCGTGTTCTACAATGCCAAAATCGCCAGCGAAGTTCCACAATGCATACCCCCAGCCAAACTCTCCAAAAACTCCAAACAAATCCCGCAACCAGCGAATTGCCACATCATTCGGTGTTTTGTTGTAACAGCCACATTCACCGATATGTACTCTAGCTCCACTGGCTTCCACCTCTAGCCACGGTTTGTAGAACTCCCTCAAGGTTTCCCTATCCCACTCCGTTTCCTGCCATATTACTCCTGGATATACTGGCGGAGGTGCCGAAGAATAGCCGTCCCACCATGCTGCCTTGTAGTGACTCACAGGCATCGGTTGATACCCTCTACCACTGTGTATAACACCTAAATCGGCCAACTCGGGCATAGCGAGATGCCCACCACCCAAACCATCTATTACTATCTCCCTATCAGGATCTATTGCTCGAATGGCACTCACAGTGCGTCGCATCAGTTTTGCGTGGATCTCCCGGGTCAGTCCATACTGGCCTATATTAGGGGGTTCATTCAAAAGATCAAAACTCAGCACTTCGCCAGGAACATCAGCATATCTGCTGGCATATGTTTCCCACATAAACACAAATGCATCCTGAGCGACTTCATCCAGCCATAGATTATGCTTTTCCAGATTGTTGTTATTAATACAGTAGCCAGGACCCCTATGGATATTCAGGCTCATCTGAAAGTTTCGCTTCCTGCATGCCTCCAGTACTGTATCAAAATTCTGTAAGAATTTGTCCTCTGGATGAAAGTAATCGAAGTCTTTAGTCCAGAAACGGTAATCTGTGGGAATCCGAACAAAGTTAAACCCATAAGCCGCCATAAAATCAAGTGCTTTCTCGTCTGGCGGCTGAGCATCTCTCGCTGGCGCCCAAGAATACATCCAAAGGAAATTGAATCCATAGCGCGTGATGTGATTATGTGTCTTTTCAGTTATCTGCATAGTTATAGTGGTTATTCATGCACTACCTGAGCAGTGCATGATTTCAAGCCAGATCTTCTCATTTTAGCCGTGAAGAGTCTCTTTAATGAAAGCGATATCATCCTGGGTGAATGTTCTGCCTTCACCTGCCAAGTTACATTTTGCCTGACGCTCATTCCTGAAACCAGGAATCACACAGGCAACAAGCGGGTGTGCTAGCACATATCCCAGGGCAACAGCTGCCAGATCCTCTGTCGTAGCACCAAATCTCGCCTTCAATTTTTCCAATTTAGGTTTAAGCGCATTTATCGCCTCTGCAGAGAATGCACTGCTGCCTTTTCTATGGTCTCCCTCTTCAAATTGAGGAGGATTGTCCGGGTTGAACTTGTCCAGTAGTCTTCCCTGGGCTAATGGACTGAATGCAACAAATGTGCAGTTATGATCTTCCATTAGTTTTTGTAATGGCGAGCCCTCTCTTATAAACTGGTCATCCAGTGCATGTGCCCAGCTCTGAAGTGCTACGGGCTGCACAATAGGAACCGCCTTCTCAAAGTCTGACGTTGAGTAAGCACTCTGTCCCTTAAGTCTCACTTTCCCCTCAGCCACCAGTGCATTCATGGTCGCAGCAGCTTCTTGCAGATACTCACTATTTTTGCCAAAATCTCCATGGTGAAAATAGTAGAGATCTATATAGTCGCGCTGAAGGTTTATAAGAGACTGCTCACATTGATGACGGATATGCGCAGGCTCATATGCATGAGCAGCTGTGCCGGGGAAATGCCCTATTTTAGTAGCTATTATCAGGCTTTCCGATTTGACACCAAGCTTCTTGAGTACTCTTGCAAGCATTCGTTCTGCCCGGCCGTTTCCATAAACGTCCGCGTTGTCAAAATGATTAACACCAGCATCAAGTCCGGCTTTAATGCCAGCCATCACTTCATCTTCATCCACATTTGCCCAACCGTTCGGGCTTCCATTCACCCAGTTTAGCCCTCCCATTGTCCAGCAGCCAAAACTGATCTCCGAAACCTTCACATCACTTGTGCCTAAACTTCGATATTTCATAGAATTCTTCTTTCTGGTTTTCATTCTCATACTAAACGATCAAAATCACTTAGTATGAGAATGCGGACTGCGCGGCTATTTGCTCACTGATGCGGTTGCTGAAGCAAACTTGTAATGTTGAAGCCAAAGAATACAGGCTGAATCCCATCTTTTCAGTACAGGGCTAAACAATCCTAATCCAAATCCATGAGGTCCATCCAGATACATATGGAACTCAACAGGTACATGGTTCTTCATACATGCTGTTACGAAGGAGAGACTATTTTGTGCTGGAACAACATTATCGTCATTAGTACAAACCACAAAGCAGGGTGGAGTATCTGCAGTTACCCTTGTCTCCAAAGACATAGCATTTACCAAACTGTGACTGGGATGAAGCCCAAGTAATGCATCCCGTGATCCCTGATGGCAAAAGGGATGGTTCATAGTAATCACAGGATAGAGGAGCATGGCAAGATCGGGGCGTGAGCTTACTCTGTCCACAGGATCGGTGGCGGCAGGGTTTCCTTTATCCCAGCATGTAGCAGCCATTGCAGCCATGTGACCCCCAGCTGAGAAACCCATGACTCCTATCATGTCGGGATTCAGACCCCATGCTGATGCGTTATATCGCACAAGTCTCATCGCTCGCATCATATCTTCCTGCATTACAGGATAATGATAGCGTGGAGCTAATCTGTATTTCAGCACAAATGCAGTAATTCCCACATTACTAAGCATCTCAGCTGGTGGTCCACCTTCGTGTTTTGCGAGATAAACATATCCTCCACCAGGGCATACCACTACAGCCGCGCCTGTTGCAGTGCCAGGAGCCGCATCATAAACAGTAAGTGTGGGAATGTCTGCAGGGGTATCACCGATTGCACCAGGAGCTTTGCCTTGCCATAGAGGCATTACTGTACCAGTTGGAGGTAGCGTGTCAGCTCTCACTCCCACTGCGAAGCACCCAACAAAACATATCAGAGCTAATAGACGTGCGGACATTCATTTCTCCCATTCTTATAATTTTCAGTGTCTAACTATTTCCCATTCAGCAATTCACATCCCTCTCACAGGGAAATTTGCAGTTGAGTACCGCTGTATACAACTTTATGATCTGGTGAAGACTGTTCAGTACCCACTCCCTGACCATGTTTTACTAGCACAGGATTGAAAACAATCTTCTTTTTCATGCCGGAAAACGAGCCCTGTCTGGTTTCAATTGTCAACTTCTTTGCGGCATCAGCCCAGTGAAGCACTACAGTAGTATGCTCGCCTTTCTCATAACCGTATCCGTCACCCTCGTCATCATAGAGAACGAATTCAGCATTTGCACCAGGATAGATTCGAACTTCAAACGGCTGTTCATCTTCTTCAGCATTTTGAACCAAAGTTCCCATTGGAATTATGGAACCTGCCTTCACATAGATTGGCATGGAGTTAAGAGGACACTGCGCGGTCACCCTGGTTGCACCTCCATGCTTCTCTCCAGTCCAGAAATCGAACCATCCTTCACCATGTGGCAGATAGACGGAACGTTCAGTTGCATCCTGTGTGGTTACAGGGCAGATCATTAGTGCCGGTCCGAACATGAACTGATCCGGGATAGAATAGACCTCTTTGTCGAGCCTAAAGTCCATTACTAACCCTCGAAGCATGGTATATCCCTGGGATGTAACCATCCATGCTACTGAATAGATATATGGTAGCAACAGGTATCTTAGATGGTTAAACTTGACAAGAATAGCCATCTTTTCAGCACCAAATTTCCACATCTCCTTGCCATAATTCACGCCGTGCACACGAAACAGCGGGCAAAAAGATCCGAACTGAAACCAGCGCACAAAGAGTTCCGCATAGGCTGGATCCTGAGGATTACCGCTGATATAGCCTCCGATATCGGTATTCCAATAAGGGATACCACTCATTGCAAAGTTTATTCCCGCAGGGATTTGGCGTGCAAAAGTTCCCCAGTCGCCATTTACATCTCCCGACCAGGTGATTGCTCCATTTCTCTGCTGCCCTGCCCATGCTGATCTTGTTAATATCATCACTCGCTTGGAATTAGATGTACTCCTCTGACCATCATGCACAGCTTTGGTATGCATTAACGGATAGGCATTATAGACAAAAGCGCCATAGCCAGCATAGGTTTTGATATTTGCAAACTCACCCCAGTTTGAGCATAACTCTGGCTCAGAAGCGTCCAGCCACCAGCCATCTACTCCAAGATCAAACAGCTCTCTGTTCATGCACTGCCAGTAGAGCTTTCTACCTAGAGGATTAAACGGATCATAAAACCGGTCGGTACATGGCGATGGGTACAGAACACCTGCTGCTGCAAGGAGAGCATAGTTGCTTGAACCCGGTTGAAATTTGGCCCAGACACTGATCATAAAATGAACTTTCATCTTATGAAGTTCTGCAATCATTCCATGAGGATCAGGATATCGAAGTGGATTAAATCTGTTAGATCCCCACGGATATGGATCCCAATACATCCAATCCTGAATTATTCCATCGATTGGAATATCCATCGACCGATATTCCGACGCCACTCCAAGGATCTCTTCCTGTGTCTCATAGCGGTTTTTACACTGCCAGAAGCCCCAGCTCCACTTGCCAAACATTGGTACAGCACCTGTGAGTTTTCGGTAAGCCGCGATAACTTCATCTAGTTCGGGACCAACCATAAAATAGTAGTCTATCATCTCTCCAACATTTGATTTCCACGATAATGAGGGATTAGCTTCGGGCAGTGACCAGTTTAGCTGCATTGAAGACCCACCACCATCCTGGAAATACTGAACTTTGATATTATAATGAACACCAGCTTTCAGTTCAACGGTTGCGTTTGTAACAGTCGCTGCCTGGTTAAACCAGTCATCAATCAGAAGTTTATCATCTAGCCAAAGTCTGCACCCGTCATCGGATATGGTCTGAATTTTGTATGTGCCAGTAATATTGGGAACCAGTTCTCCTGTCCATTGAACTGAAAAGTTATAGATACCTGTTCCTTTAATGGGAGAAGATCCAGACCATACAAAATCGATTTCGGAGTCAATACGGCTTCCTACTTCTGTTTGAAAGTCATTGCCATTGAAGTATGTGCCCTTCAGGCCTCCAGGCTGATCATCTGTCCAGAGATTTTCTGAGGGAATAACCTCAAAACTGTTTCCTCCAATTGAAACATCTGTTATTGCCGGATTATCCCAGAATATGCCATAGCCTTTGTTTGATAACATTACTGGAATCGCCACGTGCATATTCTGCTGCTCGAGGTGTACAACTGAACCCTGGTAGTTCATGGTCCCTTGTTGATGCTGACCTAGTCCATAAAAAGCTTCGTTAGTATCGAGCGTGTATTTCTGCTGTATCAGAAATGTATCCTGCTCCTTAAATTTGATGGGAGTTAATGATCTTGCATTGTGAGGATATTCTGCAAGCAGAAGTTTTCCTTTGCCATCAAGGAATTTTATGGAACCAGTATTTTTGTTGATATCTACTTCGATATCATGAGAATATAGCTTTATATTTTGATTATCTTCCCTGGATTTCCACTCAGTTTTCTCAGGTTCAGAGATGCGGGCAAAACTGTCCCGATTGGGATTCGGATTGTTAGTGCTGAATAATATTCGAACTATATTTTTTGAGAAGAATTGAATCTTCATAAACCCGTCTGGTAATTTCAGAATTACCCCATCAGATTCTTTTTTGAGAATTTCAGTCTCACCAGCAAGGGCAAACGAATTCAAGTCTGATGCACGGGTTTCAGTTACGAGAGCAGGAAGGAGTGATGAGGCTAAAGTGGTTTTTAGAAAATCTCTCCTGGAGGGTGCATCTCTATCTATTTCGGACATATAAACTCCTTGGGAAAATAGCTAAGTTAAAGGGAGGGCATCTTTTAGATACCCTCACCCTTATCTTACTAACTGATTACGGGGCTGGCTGCGGTACATGTTAACGAGCGAGGTTTGCCGTACTCACCAGTTGCCGCCTCAAGGTGAATCGTGGATCTATACTGTATGTCAGCCGATGATGTACCTACATGTATCTCGAAATCACCAGGTTCCACATTAAAATCTCTCACTGCTTCATCCCAAAACCATAAAGAGTAGTGATTATAAGGCAGCATGAGGGTGACAGTCTTAGCCTCTCCTGCCTTCAACTCTACTCTGGCAAAAGCCGCAAGCTGCTTAACTGGTCGTTTCATAGTGGTAGAAGGCACAGCAACATACAGCTGCACTACCTCTGAACCAGTAATTGAGCCAGTGTTACGTACTTTCACAGTGACATTCACTGAATTCGATGGGCTAAGAGAAGTATTCTCTACTTTGAAGTCTGAAAGTTCAAACTGTGTATAACTTAATCCGAAACCAAAGGGATAGATTACATCGCCAGTGAAGTACATGTAAGTTCTGCCCTTGCTTATATCATAATCATGGAAGTCTGGTAGCTGATCTATCGATTTGTACCATGTACTTGGCAGCTTTCCGCCGGGATTATAGTTACCAAAAATGACATCTGCAATGGCAGTACCCTGAGCCTGTCCTGCGAATACAGAATATACAATTGCTGGCATATTTTCCTGTTCCCAGTTACATGCTAAAGTATTATTCGTGTTCAGGACAAGGATAGTATTCGGATTTGCTGCGAACACTGCCTGAATAAGCTCATGCTGAGCTCCAGTTAGTTTAATATCCTGCCGGTCATTCCCCTCACTGTCCACGGCTTGGTTTACGCCGCACACCAAAATTGCAAGATCTGCATGGGTAGCAGCATTCACTGCGGCATTAAACATAGTCTCATCTTTGGGACCAACAATGCTGCATCCTGGTTCATACACCAAAACGGGTTTACCTGGCTCTGGAGTTGGTGGCGTAACCGGCCGCAACTGGAACCACTCAACATTTAGAAGTGGTCCTCCTCCACCTGCAAATGTGAAGAAGACCTTATGAACACCAGTGATACCGTTTAAAGGAGCACTAGTATCAACCCACTTTTGCCAATCTCCAGTAGATGACACTTGTACGCTGGCAATTGATGGCGAGGTCAAACTATCCAGGTGCACGTTTATCGTGCCGCCGGAAGCACCACTTGAAACACGAATAACAATCGAGGTTTTTCCTGTGAAATCCTGTGCAGGATATTCAACCCAGGAGCCATCATAGATATAGTCAACATTCACTCCACCTTCGCTTGAAGACTGAGTTTGCACATTATGACTATTGACCAGCTCGTTACCCCAAACATGAGTGAATGGCAGAGATACTCCCAATGCTTCTGCAATTCCAGCCACAGTAGAAATACTTATGGATGGTGTACCACTATAGCCGCCTAGGTGGAACCCTGCGGTGGGTCCGATTACAGCTACAGATTTCAATATTGACTTATCTACTGGCAGCAGTTTTCTGTCATTTTTCAGCAGCACAATGCTTTCGCGCGCTGCTTTCACTGCTAATTCCTGATGAGGTTTAGAGTTACAAACATCAAAGCCGATTGATGTGTATGGTACACTCTCGGGTGAATCGAAATCGCCAAGCAGGAACCGTGCTGTAAACACTCTGGCTACTGCGTGACCAATTTCACTCTCGCTTACCAGTTCCAAAGCCACAGCATTAGCAAGATGCGCTGGCATAGCGTCTCCACAGTTTATATCACATCCCGCCTGTATTCCCAGTGCAGCCGCCTGTTCAAGAGTGGGGACATAGTGGTGATTTTCGGAGATGCACTCAATAGCTCCACAATCCGACACAACATAACCTTTAAAACCCCAGCGATCTCTCAACAGCTGTGTAAGCAAGAACTCATTTGCACAGCAAGGGATACCATTGATGGCACTGTAAGCTCCCATAAAGTTGAACACACCAGCTTCTTCTACGCAGGCCTGATATGCGCGCGTGTAGTATTCCCAGAAGCTACGATCGTCGACTGGAGCACTCACTGAGAGTCGATCATCCTCGGTGTTATTGCAGATAAAGTGTTTGGCGCAACAGGATGTTTTAAGATAGTTTGGGTTATCACCCTGCATACCTCTTACCTGCTGTACTGCTATGGTTGATGCAAGACAAGGATCTTCACCCAGACCTTCCTCGCATCTGCCCCACCGAGGATCTCTATCCAGATTCAAAACTGTAGGAGAGAAGAACAACATTCCGCTTCCATCATGCTTGTTCCAACCGCGTGCTTCATCTGATACAGCGGTGTAAATGGTATGAATCAGTGCAGGGTTCCAAGTTGCAGCTAGAGCAAAGGGCAAAGGGAATGATGTAACAGGCCCCCCTCTCACAAGACCGTGGAGTGCCTCCCCGCCATAGTTATAAGCTGGAATTTTTAATCTTGGAATAGCTGGAGAAGATGTACCAGTTTGACTGACTTTTTCAGCAAGGGTCATCTTGGATACGAGATCTTCAGCACGCTTCCTTGCGCGCTTGAATGCAGCCTCCGAGATACCAACCTCTCTCCTCTGCATACCTTTGTACAACTCTCCAACAGACTCAGCATCAACACTACTTCCGGCACTCATCGAGATTAGCACAGCAGCAGATACTGCACCCGAAATAAAATCTCGCCGATTTATCGTCAGCTTATCCTGCATCGGTTCGTCCGTCATTTCTCACCTCATGTATGATTGTGTACTAGGGAAGTTCACCCTGAAAGAATATATTCATTTTTCTATTTCACCGACGAAGAGTAAATGTCCTTCAGGTAAATCACAAAACAGCGGAAATACATTTAACCTTAAAGCAAAATGGCTCTAACTATTGTCAAACTGAATTCAGCGTTGAGAATTAAGTCCTAATACAATGCAGCATCCGTATTCCTGTGTAGGATGAATTACGTGCTGGGGAAATGCAGGATTCCTTGTAATGGAGGGTGATTCTACTACTCTATGGAAATTAGAAAAAGACTCATGGTCTGTTTAACATACAAGCCATCAAACCATCTGCCAGCTAGTAGATTGAGTACAATGAGCTTTGGGAGTGTTGGATTACCTATACCATGGTGAAATAGAAAAATTGGGAGCCGTGTAATCAAAAAGGACTACATGATTTCAGCGATGCGCAAGCTCTTAAATCTTGACACTTCCAGTCTCTGAAAGAGCTCATTTTATGTATTTCTTCATCATGTTCTATTTAAAATGGCATAAGTCCAAGTCGTGGTTCATTGGATCCCGTTGTGTCAGGTATTATATGACACCACTATCAGCTAACGCAGGGAGACAATTTCACGTTGAGGAATCTATGACGTGCCATTAGTTGGGTGTGGTAGATCATGCTTTCCGGACGAGTTACTTATTACTGTGTTACTGCATGTACTAAAGCGAGATTATCTGTTAGCAGCAAGCCAGGTCTGAAGTTCATCCAGTGAGTTCATTTCACCCCATACATCTGCCAGAACGCTCAACGCATCCATGGAAAGTGACCTGATTTGGGTTTCAATACTTTCAGGTATGTCAGCTTTGAAATGTCGTTTCATTGAACGCACAAAAAGATGGATACCTTCCTGACGCCCTTCCTGTAATCCTTCCTGTAATCCTTCCTGTAACCCCTCCTGCCTACCTATCTCTCGCCCTTCATTGCGAACTTCCATATATGTTGCTGATTCTTCCATTCCTCTTATCCCTTTCAATAGTGATTTAGCTGTATTTTTGCTAACTTTAAGCCCTAATATAAATAATGTGTGTGTCCACAACTCCTCTTGCTCATCTGGAGTTGCTTCGGTTTCAATACGCTCCTTCATCCTCTTTATTATACGTCGTAAATCTTTTGTACCTTTGCCAAATAGTGGTGCTAAAGGAAGTAGTGATAGTGGCAGATTTAATCCATCTTCAACAGAGTGTTCCCACACTCTGAGTATATCATAACTGTGATAACAGTTTCCTATTACAGAGATACCTTTTATGCTTTTGTTATCAGCTTTAGGAGTGAGAAGAATGAGAACACTTTCTACTCGCGAAGGATAGTAGTCTCTACCATAGCCGAAGTTGTAGTCATGGATGCGAAAATCCATTTCAGGATCACTTGTAGCCTGGAATTCACAATGGATAAAATAATTGAGATCTTCTATTTTGAGAAGTACATCACCACGTCTGGAAGTCTGGTTAATTTCGGTTGGCATGAGAACAGCTGTGCTTCCCGGTTTGTTTAACATTTGAAGCAAACCTGCTGGAGATGCCGAAACCATCGATTTAATTATAGGATCACTTATGCCAGCCATAGTTACCTCTTCGCATTTTGAGTTACATTGTACCTCCTTAAATTAAATGTAGATCTTCTTTCTCTTTAAGGTATTGTCGGTTTTCAAGAATCAAAGATATAGACTATACATAAGGCGAAATATAAAATACAATAAAAATCATTTAGTATAAAATAAGTGCTGAAGATAAGCTTAGAAATAGTTTTGAATATTCTGTTATTTGTATGAACAAAAAATGTTAATCAAATATATTCAGAGTACTATTCGAGGTTACTTAGTAACATATAATCATTTTTCATTCGATAACTGCTTCATCCGCTGGAAGAAAATTACCAGAATTCCCGGCAATCAGGAGAACATATTCTCCCTTTGGAGATTTTGAAGCAATTAATGACGTTAAATTACTGAGACTTCCCCGCTCAATTTTTTCGAATTTTTTAGTAAGGTCATTGCCTATAGCTGCATCTCTGTCACCATATATCTCAAATGCATCCTGGATTGATTTTATAATTCTGTGTGGGCTTTCATAAAAAATAAGTGTATGTTCTGAATGCTGGTCGACTGCAAAGAATTTTTTTCTGGCAGCGGATTTGCGAGGAGGAAATCCGCGAAATGTAAAACTATGGGAGGGAAGGCCCGACAAGGCAAGTGCCATCACCAGGGCGCACGGCCCCGGAGTCATGGTGCACTCGATTCCATTTGCCAGTGCCAGTTTTAACAAACTGTATCCAGGATCTGCAATCCCCGGGGTGCCAGCATCAGTTACTAAGGCGACTGACTGTCCAGCCAACATTAGCTGCACTAATCCATTAGCTGAATTAGATTCATTGTAGGCATGGAACGACACCAGACGACCAGTAATATTGTGCTTTTGTAAAAGTACTCTAGTTGTTCGAGTATCCTCACATGCAATCACATCCGCATCTCTAAGAGCTTCGAGAGAACGTAGTGTGATATCCTGTAAATTTCCTATAGGAGTGGCGACAAGTGTGAGCATTCTCCAGTTATTGCTGCGCTGAGGTATGAGAGATGGCTGATCCTCTGGTACCCACGTCAACGATAGTCGGAAATGCATCATAATGAGTAAGAATAGGCTGGTTCTTAATCACTTTACCATCCAAAGTAACTGTCCGATACCAGAGTGCCTTAATGTCAGGATGTCCGGCCTTTTCTATTACTCTATCACCTTTTGGTAATTCAGGGTCTTTAATTATCTGAGTGGGTATATCTCCATATTTGATATATCCACGCACCAGTTTTACTACTTCACCTGGAATTTTGTGTCCAAAGATTATAAATTGCATCACTCCGTTTTTAGCAATGGCTCGCAATAGAATCGGATACTTTGAACTGTTTTGAAACTGGAAATCTATGGCTCCATAGGCAACAGTTGCATCTCTACCGGGGTGAAGATATTCCACTGGAAATCCATGGTGGACTCGCTCTACGATCTTCATATTTGCCAAAAGTGCGGCGTTATACAGAGTGCTGGATACTTGACAGACACCGCCGCCAATTCCAGGCTTCAATTGGCCGTCTATTATAACAGGTGCTGGTTTGAACCCATCTTCTGTTGTTCTTGGTCCAACAACGTTGTTGTAAGAAAAGGTCTGACCAGGCATAAGAATCATCCCGTTGATATGACTCGCTGCAACACTGATATTATCACCTCTCAATCCAACTCGGTAATAACTCGTATAGCTGCTAAGTTCTCCGTTAATTGTTCTTAATGTTGAGTCGTTTATGGCAGGCTGTGAAATCATGAAAGGAAGCGTAATATCAATGGGTTGTAGAGGGGCTGAGCTGCCATTGGATGCCGTGGAAGAATCTGGCTGAGTTACAGTATTGCTGATAAAACTGTTCCATTGTGTCTGGATTTCAGTTATTGCTTCACTCTGGTTCACAACGCTGCCGTTTGAACCATGCTGTATGCCAAATCCACCACTCTTTAACATCAGTATCTTTGCGTTAACAGCAGGTATATCGAAGGTTTTTGATACTAAACGTAGTTCATGACTCAATCGCTCTGTATTGATTTCTGGAACTGGCTCTATGACTATGGGTTTTGGAGCAGATATCTGATTAACTACTGTACCAATCAAACCGTTTTGGCCAGCCTGCATTAATTTGTTGACCGTACCTGTGACATCAATTCCCAGCCCCATATGCTGAGCATCTGTTGCCCAGCTGCGGTGATGAAGTTTGTTGGAGATATCAAGCAGTACTACTGGCTGATGCTCTAATTTAAGAGCCAGGGTGTTCACTACGTCCTGTAATTGAACAGCAGTGAGACCTCCAACCTGAGTTTGACCTAACATTACTCCAGATGCAACTTTTCCTTGATCATCCAGTGCATGGATAAATTCACTGATAACTACAACGCCGATTACAATAGGGATAGTGATAAAAGCTAATACTCTGCTTCTCAACATTTTTTTCATTTATGTAGGTCCATGTATGTTCGACAATAGTTAGGACTCTTCAATACTAACTGACCAGCAATGAGGATGTCGTTCATGCTCTTCAATCCGCTGAATCAACTCTTCCAGTTTTTCATTATGCTGTTCCAGCATCTCTATCCTCTGCCGCATCTCTCGGATTGTGTTGTCCTGAGGATCCACTCTATTGATATCATTGTCCATAACAATTTGTGTTGTTACAGATTCTCCGTTCCGTTTCACAATTCTGCCCGGTATACCAACAACCGTACAATCCGATGGAATGTCTTTGTTTACTACAGCATTCGATCCAATTCTGCAGCGATCACCCACAGATATTGGACCGAGTATTGCGGCTCCCATACCTATCATTACGCCGTTTCCAATGGTAGGATGTCTTTTACCCTTAGAGAGAGTTGTACCACCAAGCGTAACCTGATGATACATTAATACGTCGTCCCCAACGACTGCCGTTTCACCAATCACAACTCCATCCCCATGGTCAATAAAGCATCTCCTGCCTATTGTAGCACCAGGGTGGATTTCAATGTGTGTTAAGAACCTGCTTAGCTGTGAAATTGCTCTGGCTAGGAAGTATCGTTTTCTGTTCCACAATCGATGGGCAATACGATGAAATATTATCGCATGTAAGCCTGGATATGTAAGTACATCCATTACCGACCTTGCAGCAGGATCCTTTGCCATTACATTTCGTATATCTTCTTTGAGAAGCACGAACAACGATGTATCTTCTCCCGTTTTCTTTTGGTGAAAAAGTACCGTCAGACAATCTGAGAACTATCAGGTAGATTTCTTTACGCATAAAGCACATCAACCGTCTTCAACGTTCACATTTTGTAAAATGGAGTACTTTTAGTTATTTAATGCAAACTATTCACCTTTTAGAAGCTTGTGATTAATAATCATGGTCTGATGCCGGGCAGAACCTACCGAAATAGAACATATCGGGACATTCACTAATTCTTCTATTCTGTTTACAAAATTCCTTGCAGCCTCAGGCAGATCGTCCCAGCATTTGCATTCGGCAACATCATCATTCCAGCCTGGAAAAACCTCATAGATCGGCGTTAGATCTTCTCGGGTTGCCAGGTCAGAAGGCATCTCCTCTATTCTATTTCCCTGACTGTCCTTGTAAGCAGTGCATATTTTTATTTCTGGCAGATCCGTCAATACATCTACATGACCTAAAGCCAGACAGGTTAGTCCGTTTATTTGAGCGGAATACCTAAGAACAACAGTGTCCAACCATCCACATCTTCTTGGTCGTCCGGTGGTTGTACCATATTCATGCCCTTTTTCGCGGATGTGGTCACCAATATCATCAAGGAGCTCAGTTGGGAAGGCTCCTGCACCAACACGCGTTGTATAACTCTTTGCAACTCCAATAACACCACCGATAAGTGTGGGACCAACACCAGTCCCTAGGCATGCCCCTCCGGCAATTGGGTGTGAAGAGGTAACGTATGGATACGTTCCCAGATCCAGGTCCAGAAGTGTACCCTGTGCACCTTCGAAGATGACACCACCCTGCTTAGCTGCATTGTAAATTATATGTGGTGTATCTGCAACAAACTGCTTCAGGAAGAGAGCGCACTCTTTGCCCTTTTCAAGTATGGATTCTACCGATACCGGCTCTACATTATATGCTCCCTGAAAGAGCCTGTTTTTGAACTGAACAATCTCATTTAATCTTTTTTCAAACCGCTCCGGGTCAACAAACTCGCTCATTCGAATTCCAGAACGAGCAGCTTTATCAGCATAGGCTGGACCAACACCTCTGCCAGTGGTTCCTATTTTGGAGGATCCTCTGGCTTCTTCTTCCAGTTGATCCTGAATAACATGGTATGGCATGATGACATGACATGATCCAGAGATTTTGAGATTTTTTAGAGAAATGCCTCTATCCAGCAGCCCTCGCAACTCCGATTCCAGCACAAATGGATCAGCGACAACGCCATCTGAAATAACGCAAGTGAGGTGTGGATGAAGAATGCCAGCAGGAACAAGATGGAACTTGTACGTTTGATCTCCTACAATAACTGAATGTCCTGCATTGTTTCCACCGCTGTAACGTACTACCATCTGGGCGTCGTGTGCAAGATAGTCTACTATTTTGCCTTTAGCCTCATCTCCCCACTGCGCGCCAACAACAACTATGTTTGCCATATCGCTCTACATGCCCTGCGGAAGTCGAAACCTGTAGCGGGATACCCGCAGGGCGGTTTAGACCTCCCTTTTCCCTCTGCCGGGTTTGAGGGGATTCGGAGGCGATCAATTTAATTGACTGTCGAGCAAGTAAACACTCTGACAGATTTTGCCGGATATCACTATTATAAGACAGATAAGCATTTGCGTCAAGTACCAAGTTTCTGTTCGCAATATAAGATGTCATTACAGATTATTCTAGTCGGCAAAAAAATGGAGGTTCAATGTCTTTTCATAGTTCTTATCTTCTCATCTTCTGTCGATAGGTTTGTGATAGCTGATTAAATCTGAGTAGACTGGAGACCTATTGAATAGGATTTTTGTCATTAATGATAAGCTATTCATAGGCTGACAGATAGGTCTTAATTATTTTAGGTGGGATCTACAAATACGAAGCAATTAAATAGTTATTGATCAAATGGAAATTCGGATCGTTGACCTATACACATATGATTTGCCAAATAACATTTCATTCCGAATGATGTGAATTTTGCGTGGAACCTCAAAGTAATAGAGTGCGTAATTTAGTCCCCATGAGAGAGCATATCGTTCTGTTCAATTAATGCCCGACTGAATCCTGACGCATGCCATCCACACCATGTCTGCCTAAACGGAGACCAACGAGATAGTCTGCGAGGAAGCCTGAAGTTGCGAGTACCACCATTTCCAGGAATATCATCAGAATCTTTGTGGGTGCATAACTCTTGAATACTGAGTGAATAATGAGCATAGTGGCAGGAACACTTAAAGTCTTCATGAACAGTCTCATCCGTCCCTGGCTCCAGGCAGCGAAAGCCCCCAACCCAACACCTGTTAGCACAATGAAGCACCACCACATAGCTACTCCTCCCTGAACTTCACCACCGTTGCTCCATCTCCACCCTCATCCTCGCGCGCGATATGGAAAGACATCACCATAGGATGTGTTGACAGCATTTCGTGTACAACACGCCGCAGGGCACCTGTTCCTTTACCGTGTATGATGCGGGCAGTAGACAGTCCCGCTGTGTATGCATCATCCAGGTATCTGTCTAGCAGGGATTGAGCTTCCTCAGCTCTTAATGCCCTTAACATCAGCTCTGGTGAGATGTGCATGGCTTTAGCCAATGCTATTTTGCTGGCACCAGAGGATTTCTCTGGCCTATAGCTGCTCACAGAGACAGGTGCTTTCACTTCAGATGGTTGAATGGGTCGGAGTTGCGCTAGTGGTAGTGTTATCCGCATGGCCCCAACCTGTATGGCTACATGACCATCTTTTGGCTCGGTTAGCAGGTTGCCATCAACTCCCAGGCTAGTTACTCTCACTGTCTCGCCCTTATGATACACATGGCTTTTGTCTGCTGCAGAAAGCTCGTGGACTGGTTCTGGATTAGCTGCTAGCGCGTCAAAAGCCTCATTCCGAAGGCTGTTCAGCTTTTGTCTTGGCCGAGATGCCTTCACTCCCGTTTTGTTCACACGCTGTAGCTCTTTCAGGATGTTTTCAGCTTTGTCCGATACTCTGCGAAGCACCTCTTGTGCCTCTTCCTGTGCCTGCCGCTTAACATTTCGCTGGACATCCGCTATCTGCATTACACGGGTTTCATATTCACGCTGAGCTCTCTCTGCCGCATGTTTGGCTCGCATTGCATCGCGCTCTGCTTCGGCAGCTTTTCGGCGGGATTTCTCAATTTGCTGTAGGAGTTCGCCAGTCTCCAGATCCCGGTTGGAAAGAAAACCTCTTGCTGCTTCAATAAGATCTTGTGTCAATCCCAAACGACCGGCAATGTAAAGTGCATTCGAAGAGCCAGGTACGCCAAGTAGTATCCGGTATGTAGGAGACAGTGTTTCACGATTGAATTCAACCGATGCATTTTCTACTCCAGGACGAGCATAAGCATACTCCTTCAGCTCACCATAATGGGTAGTAGCTATAACTCTTGACCCTCTTTGCAATAGCGAATCCAGTATCGCCCTTGCAAGTGCCGCACCTTCAGCAGGATCAGTGCCAGCTCCCACTTCATCCAGCAAAACCAGACTGTTGGTGCTCACTCTTTTGAGAATATAGACAATGTTCTTCATGTGAGCACTGAAAGTAGACAGGCTCTGCCTGATATCCTGCTCATCACCAATGTCTGCCCACACCTCATTAAATAGAGCAATCTGACTGTCTGCACCTGCAGGGATTTGTAAACCTGCCAGAGTCATAAGAGTTAGAAGGCCGACTGTTTTGAGCGCGACAGTTTTGCCTCCAGTATTTGGTCCAGTAATAAGCAGCGTAGAAAATCGTTCTCCCAACTCAATGTCAATAGGTACAACATTGCCTTCCAGCAATGGATGCCGGGCATGATAAAGTTTTACAACACCTCTGTTATTGATTTCAGGCTCTATGCCCTGCATCTCGGAAGCCAGAATGGCTTTAGCATTAATCAGGTCCAGATGCCCTAAAAGTGCAAGCATCTCTTTAATGGGCTCGTAGCAGCTCCCAACCAGGCTGGTAAGATCACGTAGGATGCGATCCACCTCCTGCTCCTCTTTCACAATAAGCTGCTTCAGCTCATTTCCCATCTCCACGGTTCCACTCGGCTCAATGAAGACTGTGGCTCCCGAAGAAGATGAATCGTGTACTATGCCTCCAAATGCACGAGCAAACTCCGCTTTCACTGGCACACAGTATCTGCCCTCTCTTAACGTAACCACGGCATCCTGAATATATGGTCTAAACTGTTCGTTTGAGATAATTGCCTGAACTCTGTCTGTCAGACGAGCATGAGTAGACTTTCGCTGGGACCGGAGCCTTGCAAGTTCAGATGAGGCTCTATCGGTTACATCCCCTATTTCGTTTATGCAGGTTTCCAGGCGTGTCTCCAACTGTGGAAGAATGGGGATATTGGTGGCCATCTCCGCAAGCAGTGGAGTTCTTGAGGCGTGAGACTGGAGAGTTGAACGAAGACGACGCGCAGCGTTCACTGTATAACGTATCTGATTGAGTTCTACTCCCATCAATCGCTGACCAACTCTTGCCTGTTCATTAAAAACGCGGATGTCGTAAATAGAACCCAGTGGTATGCCATTCTCTTCTTCTCGCAACAGTCTGGCTTCCCGTGTTTCCTGGAGCCGGCGCACCACCATCTCTGGAGCTGATACAGGCTGTAAGTGGGAAGCATATTCGCGCCCTAGAGCATTGGATGTGTGCTCTTTTAGAAGTTCAACTACTTTGCTATACTCCAGTACATGTAACGAGTGTGCGTGCATAAACCCTCTTAATGGAAATCTAGTTCATTGTATCATAGTGATTGTGGGACTCACGTAATAACTACGTTTAAGCTGTATGGTTTGATAAAGTGAGGAATATAATTCAGTAACTACATGGAATGCACATAGTGAGTTTACACAAACAATAAAATGGCAAGATACATGTTTCAAACAAAAAAAGTGGCTGCAATCTGGAATTGCAGCCACTTGCATCTGAATGGTTAATGACCTGGGTCCATCACCATACACACATGCCAGAACCACAGAAAATGATCAGACTGGTTGGCAGCAAGAATACGCTGGGCATCTGCATCACTAATCATCACCACATCGTTATGTGCTGAGATAGCATGAACTACCAGAGGATGCTCACCAACATGCGTTGCAGCACCTACATGATGCACATAGTGAGCAGTCCCATTCTGCTCCACATAATCTGGGGAGGGCATATGGCTTGGTCTGGGATATACCAGATTCCCCTGTTGATCAACTACCTGCAGGCTCATGTACCTGTTGGCACCCAGTCCGCGTACATCCAGCACTAAACCTGTTATTGGCCCAGTATATGGCGCTGGCGGTGCAGGCTGAACTGCAGCCGGCGGAATGATGACGGGTGGTATTGGAACCTGCATTGCCTGAGGCGATATTCCTGTCTCACCCTGTCCAGATCCAATAGGAGTACCAGACCATCTTTCGAGGAATCGTTTCACAAAAGTCCATGTTGCTGGATGAAATGGAGCCAAATTCCTGTCTGATGGAAAAAATGATCTCGATACAGCAACCTGTAGATAAGGCAGTGCCCAAAATGGAACACTGCTGGTATCTGGGGTCGGCATCACTACTTCCGATGCCTCTGCAAGTAGTGCACGTCTGGAAAGCGGAAGCACTGCCCTCATTAAACCAACAAGTGCTCGCACTCGTGTGACAACCTCTCCAGGATGCTGAACCGTAAAGATGCCTTCACCATTCTGTGATATAGCTCTGGTAATCCTTGCCATATCTTCTTCTGTTACAGTCTCATTTCCCCTTCCCATCACCAAATTGGAAAGATAGGAAGCCCTGCCAGAACCATTCTCACCCTGCCCATCTGCATAGTCTGGATGGATCGTTGGAAGCGTAATCGGGTTATCTGCAATCATTGGATTTGGAATATTGATAGGAAGCAGACTACTGCTTGAAGCAGGTGATATAGCTTCTGGAATCGTCTGAGTGCTGGCAGAGTTTCCAGAAAGCACCTCACCGGTAACGGCCAGGTTAAGTTTTTGTGCTATCTGCTGTATTAGTTGGGGAAGATTAGCAGCCGGGCCAGCAACCATAAAAGCTGCTCCCCGCTGAATTAAACCTGTATGAACATCCAGCATCTGAGCATTCAGAAATAGAGTGCCGTCCTGTAGAAGATAGCGACCTTCAATTAGTCGATCAGCAGACACCATTTGGCCAATATGCTGCATCAGATTAGGATCCTGACTGGTAGAAACCGTTTTCTGGAACTCTCTATAGGTTCTTTCAACCAGTGAGCGATCTAACAAACGCATTCCTGTCGATTGATCAAGGTCTGTAACAAGAGTATCTGCAATAAATTTACCTGTGGATGAACTTCGTCCACGAAAATCTGTCACTGCAATAACGGGGACAGATGTAGTTGATGAACGCGAGTCGGCCCGAACTCCTGTCTGACATAACGACAAAGCGCAGAGTAAAACGCCGACTGAAATAGTGTTACGATTTTGCATAATGCCTGGCTCCTTTTGCAGCTCAGGAAACTCACAGGGGACAATATAGGCATAAATTGCCTTGTACTTTAATGACGCTACTCGGGTGTTCCTGTGACTGAATTATTGGCCGATTCTCAGAAAATTGTTCCACATTTTCTATAAATGTCCAATTATTTTTTAAATCGCAACTCTATTTTCGACGAGTTCCTGTTATTCTTGATATTATTTTGCTTATGGTAACATAACTAGCATTTAGTGATTTGATTGCTGCAGTTTGCATTCTTCCCACTAGAGGATAAAGTACTTCCATCTCTTCCATTTTAATTAATCTTGCTATGAAGAGGTAGACACATATACTTACCGCGATACAGATTAGAATGAGAGCAAGCGCTGATGTGAACACGCTTTGAGAAGGATGGGATGCATTAAGAAGAGGAAAATAGTTTGCAATATGCTGTTTAAGCAACACGCAGCATACTGCCATCACACTGGAAGCAATAAATATCCTGATTGTAGACAGTGTCAATCGTTTCATATTGATACCACTCAGTCTACGGTTCAACAAATACAGTAATACAAGCATCAGAATGGTAGCCGAGCAGGAGGTGAGAAGTGCCAAGCCTGCAGTAGCTCTGACAGTATGCTGATGCCCTATGAAATGGATAAAAAGCACGTTGGCAAGGAAGAAAATGGCTGTGAGCGCAGTCCCAACTATCACCGGGGTCCGAGTATCCTGTAGCGCATAGTATCCACGGGCTACCACTGCCTGTGCCGACCATGCACACACTCCAAGTGAGAAACATCTCAGCACTGCAGCGGCAAGTTGCGCATCTGCAAGATTAAACTTTCCGGTCTGCAGCATCAGTTGCACTATCGGCAGAGCAAGCACAAACAGCAGCATGGATGCAGGCACAGTAAGAAAAAGTATGGATCTCACACCAAAGTTTATGCTTCTCCGTAATCCTGGCATATCCGTCTTGGCTGCCTGAGCAGACATTAATGGGAAGATAGCGATCGCTGATGCCTGTCCAAAAATTGCAATGGGGATGTTCATTAATTTATTCGCATTCATGAGAGCAGTTTGTGGTCCGTTACCAAGCGACGAAGCGAATATTTTGTTGATTAGAGTGGCAACTGGAGGAAGTGCCAGCCCTAGAATTACTGGCAGCATGAGCTTCCACACTTTCGCAGCTCCAGGATGCTTCCAGTAGGCTTGCAGTTTTGCTGGCATAGTTTCCCGACTACCCTGAAGTTTAGATATTAACCAGATAAATGTAGATTTAAATGGAGGCAGTATAAAGTAACCTCCACTTCTGCGAACTAAGATCCACTGAAGTAGGAAATTACCTAAAAACGCTCCAAAGAACGCACCATAACATAGCCCTGCTACACCGTACCTTGCGGTAAGAAACAAGCCCCCACAGATAATACCGATGTTATAGATGATTGGTCCGGTTGCCTGCCCAAAGAACTTATGTCGAGCGGTAAGGCTTCCCATCATGAGTCCGCCCAGGAAGAAAAAAAGCTGAGCAGGCAGGAGAATCCTGGTAAGTTTAACAGTTGCATCAATTTTACCGGGGATTAATACAAAACCTGGATTTGTGAGTTTCACAAGAGAGTGAGCAAATATTTCGCCCAGTCCAATAAGCACCACAAGTATCATTGTCATAATAGTGGCAACAACACTGAATGCTCGCCATGCCTCTTTTTCATTTCCTTGCGTGATATACTCGCTAAATACAGGAATGAAAGCACTTGAGAGTGCCCCGCCAGCTATGAGGTAAAAAATGAGGTCTGGTATAGTGAATGAGCCGCTGTATGTATCGGTAGCAAAACCTTGACCAAATTGGTGCGCTATCACCCGCTCACGAAAAAGTGCAGCAATTCTGCTTCCCAGTATCCCAAGCATCATAATGCCTGTACCGCGCATTACTGCATGATGGGCTTTAGCATGGCTCTCGGTTTCAACTGTAGAGGTCATATCATGAAGTCTACTATAGTAAGGAGTCAGCAGTCAAGAACATTGCGGTGACTGATTCATAGCTGTTGCCTATTCACTTCTTCCTCAACTATGCTTTCAACTAGAGTGAAGACTATGTGATCATCATCATTCACAGGTTTCAGAAGCCCCTGAGCTCTGCTCGTAGCCTGAGAAGCCTTAAGCAGCCCATTATCAGACATGGAAGAAGCTCTCAATAGTTGCTCAGGTTTCTCCTTTAGCCTGTTTTTAAGAGCTTCCAAACATTCCAGAGCAAGATGCTTATAGTTCTCGTTATTAGTGAATTTAGAGAATTTTTCTATAACCTTCACCGATCTATGGTCTCCCAGGTAAACCAATCCCCTCAAGATCACTGGAATGAAGACAATATCTGGCAATGGTGTTGCATACAGCTTGGTTAACTGTGATTTTATTAACTTAGGAGGACATAGTATGTTATGTAATTCATCAAGACCTGTCGAAATGAGAGGGTGCATGGTAGAAATATCAATGTTCTCTATTATACTGCTAATGATTATATTTTTGATGAAGTAAGAGTGATAATTTTTAAATACTGAAAGATGATCAATTACTGATTTATGAGAATATATATCTCTAGAATCTACTTTAGGAACTTGAAAATATAATTTAGAATAAATCGATATGAATAAAATACAAGGTGCGCAAAGAGATATCTGAATGATACCTTGTGCCAAGAAGCTGGAACCACTGAATAAACCTGCTATCAGTCCAGGTAATATAATAAACAATACAAAAGAAAATTGTCTAAATAATATAATATATTTTAATTTTTTATTTCGATTTGAAAATTGTTTTATTTTATCATTATTTAAATTGATTCCCACATTTATGGAAGTAGAATGAACTTCAAAGTTTTGATTTGTATAATTAAACAGGGTAAATTGTTTCTTAATAAGATATCGAATTCTTTGTGACTGTGTATCATGATAGGCTTTTTCTAACACATTAGCACAATTGGATCCAGCAATTAGATATATTTTCTCAATCACTGTGGGAGCAAGTATTAGTCGGAACATTTCAAGTGTTCTTAGCTGAAGTGAATTAAGATTACTATTATAAATGGATTTCTCATCTATCAGAGTATAGAGTAAGTCAATCTGTTCTGTAGTAAAAAATAACTTTTTCTCTGTATCAACATGTGAAAGAAGCAGTTTCAAGTTATATGCTATGAGTCGGTCAAGTTTGACAAATTACAGCGAGTGGATGAAATCATGAGTTGTAGCATGTCCAGGAGCGTGGGTATTGCAAATTCACCATTATGGTCTACAAATGTTTGTAGCCTGTTATGCTGTACTTTCCTTCTATTGTCCGGATTTATTATATAAGTAAATACAAATATGAATGACAGAATATCGATCACTGCACTAATCAGAAAGTAAGGCAACGAAGATACATGATGGTAGGACATCTTATTTAAGATGGATGGGTTCTTGGATGCTTCTTCAAAATAACGATTTAAGTACATCGCATTTTTGGAAGATATTTCTACTGCCTTCCTGGCCAACAGGAAATTGGGAACAACAGATGCGATGGTAACCAACAAGAAGGGCTTCCAGTTAAAACAGCTCTTCCTGAAAACCTCCTCTACTGGGAAGGTTTCAGGGGTGTCATGCCAGATATCTTCTGGTACCCCCTTATCTGGTGACTGCGAGTTCCTACGCCAAAACTTCCATTTCACAGCTGGTTGTTTACCTCTATCTTATCAGTCTCTATGGTTTGTGGGAACACTATTGGCTCTTCAGCTACCATTGGCTTAAGAAGCTCATCCGTTGTGATAGACTGCTGGGATGCTCTTAACAGTGCATCGCCAGATAGTGATGATGCTCTCAGGAGTTGTTCAGGTTTCTCAGTGAGTCTGGCATTGAGGGCATTCAAACATTCCAGAGCTACACGTTTATGCTCCTCGTTCTCAGTGGTTTTGTAGAACTTTTCAATAACCTTAACCGAACTATTATCTCCAAGGAACACAAGCCCATGCAGTATAGCAGGCATAGTGCCAATCTCAGGCAAAGGAGGTTGCTGAAATGCAGATAGCTGCAATTTATATACATTTGGAGGACATAGCAGCGTGTGTAACTTATTCAGTTGTGATCTGTTAAGTGGCTTTAATAGTATGAGATCTGTATTCTCAAACAAATTACGCATAATGAGGGCTTGAATATAAAATGAGTTGATGTTTGAGTCAATCGATAAAAAATTACTGATCGATTCAGAGTGGTCCTTAACTGCATTACTCAATCCAATTGACCTTTGATAGATCTCATAATAACGAGGAATGAAAGTGATAACCAGCAGTAAAACCACATAGCCTGCCATGGTTTCAAACAAAACCTGGAGAAAAACATATGGCGAAGAAAATCTGATATGAGGGATCACAAGCATCATCAAAAAAAAGAATGAAGGTAACATGAAGGATGAGAATAGCAATATAGTTCGAAATAGGGAGAAGTCATATCGCTTAGGAGACTGAGACTTTCCGTTAATGAAGGTGAGCAACTGGTCATCCGTTCCTCCCCCAGATTCTGAAGTCAATATATGATAATCCACGGAAAGCTGCTGTAATTGCACCCATATTTTTTGCTTAACTTTAACTGATGATGAACACCTGAATTTATGAAGCAGAGCATTCGCTCCACTTTCTCCACCGGCAACTCCTACCAGATGCATCACAGAAGGAGCAACCATTATACTAAAATGGATTAAGTTGCGTTTCTCTCTTTTACTGAGACCTTTGCTGAACTCTCATTCCGGATTAATTAGACCAATGAGGAGAGCAATCTGATTTGTACTCAGCTCTAATTTTGAGTGTGAATCTATTTGCGAGAACAAACTCGTTAAATTATAGGCAATAGTTTCAGTGAGTGTCGATGGACGCCTCTCCTTGATCCTAAGCAACAATAAATCAATAAGATGAGGAATTGAATCTGTTCCATACTGATTCACAAACTCTTGAACTCTCTTACGTTGAGTTCTTGCCCTTGTGATTTGTGATGGCATAGCTGAGAACATAAATACTACAACAATTAAATCCAATACCACACTTGCTCCCAGATAATGGATTGCTGAAAATGGATGAAGGTTTGTATTTGAAGTATCGGATACGTCACTTGTAATGTCAGATATCATTTTCAACACAATGCCGGCAGTCAGGCTAGTAGCTGATAACAGAAGAATCAGATAGCGTTTCCAACTGGTACAGCTCTGCCTGAAGACCTCCTCAACCGGGAAGGTTTCAGGGGTGTCATGCCAGATATCTTCTGGTACCCCCTTATCTGGTGACTGCGAGTTCCTACGCCAAAACTTCCATTTCATAGCTGGTTTTTTACCTCTAACGGATTAGTTTCTATTGGTTGTGGGAACACTATTGGCTCTTCAGCTACCATTGGCTTAAGAAGCTGTTCATTAGTACTTATCGATTGGGAAGCTCTAAGCAGTGCATCACTTGTAAAGGAAGATGCTCTGAGTAGCTGTTCAGGTTTCTCCGTTAGTCTAGCTTTCAGGGCATCCAGACATTCGAGAGCAACTATCTTGTATTCTTTGTTGTCAGTAGTATTGCAAAATTTTTCAATAACCTGCATTGAACTTGAGTTTCCAAGGAATACGAGGCCACGTAAAATAGCTTGGATAACGCCTATGTCAGGTAAAGGAAGTCGCTGGAATTCTTTTAACTGGGTTTTATAGTAAGTTTGGGGAAGACAGAAGCAAGTGTATTTTATTAAGTTGAGATCTATTCAGTGGCTCTAACTGGGAGGGATCTGTATTTTCCAAAAGGTTACGTATAATCAGAGCTTGAGTATAGAATGAATTGAAATTTAATTCGATTGATAAAAAATTACAGATCGATTCAGGTAAGTCCTTAACAGCATTCCTTAATCCGAGTGATTTTTGATGCATATCAAAGTAAAAAGGCAAGAAAGTGAAAAATAGGAACAATGCAAGACACCCTGACATGGCCATTGCCATAAAACTGAGAAAATCAACAGGAGAAGAATTCAACGTGACCGGAAACAATAGGATCATCACAGGAATGATAAAAGGGAGTATAAAGAGAAAGAAACGAAAATTAGAACGAAAGGATGAGAAGAAATTACGTTTTAAAGATTTAAATTTCCTATTAGTTGTGGTAACTAACTCGTCATCAATTCCTGCCTCAGTTTCAGATATCAACATCTGATAATCCGAGGAAAGCTCATTTAACTTCGCCTGTATACTTCTCTTCACATTATATGACGATGTGCTCTTGAACTTCAGAAGCAGTGCATTCACAGCTCTCTCTCCCCCCCATATTCCAACCACGTTCAGCAGAGTAGGAGCAAGCATTACACTAAAATGCATAAGTTGTCTTTTCTGCTTTGTGTTGAAATCTTTGCTATACTCACCTTCAGGATCAAGGAGACTAATGAGCAGATCGTTTTGCTTTGAGCTAAGCTCCATTTTTGAAGAAGTGTCAACTTCAGAGAACAATCTTGCCAGATTATATACAATGGTGTCTGGAAGACTGGATGAATATCCTCCCTTGATTCTGAGTAACAATAAATCAAGTAATTGGGGGATGGAATTAGTTCCATTCTTATTCACAAACTGTTGAACTCTGTCACGCTGCGTTTTTGTCCTCTTAATCTCTTTCCTTATGGATGAGATCATAAATACTAAAGACAATAAGTACAATGCCAAACTGATTGCGCAATATGACATACCGGAGAATGGATGATAATAAGGATTCAGATCTGATATATGACTCATAGTCTCATCGACCATTTTTGCAAGTACAACGATACTGATTCCGAGCATTGCTAATGGCATAATTAGGTACCGTTTCCGCTTAATACAGCTCTTCCTGAAGATCTCCTCCACTGGGAAGGTTGCAGGGGTGTCATTCCACTCCACGACAGTTTTTGGAACAGTACTTGTCTTTTTCTTTAATCTAAACAACAAAATGAGTATCCTGGTCGAATATAATTTTTTAACACCTAGGTATTCAATAGTTTATCCCATTTTCCTCATTTTAAGTTGATATGATCATCTTCTTTTAGATTTATGTCACAGTTGCCATTCGCTCAGGTTGGATCAACCAGCATACAGATCCTCTAAGGTATCATAAAGGTGTCTATGTACCTGTGTGATTCTCCCCTCAAGCAGGAATCCAGAACGTATGCAGCGAACAGGAGTCTTATAGATGTATCAATTTAGCCTCACCACCATTAAACGGGAGCTTCATGTTTGAAAAAGTATATCAACTACATTATCTTTGGTGCTGTAGTTCTTTTTATAGTGGCATTAACCTGGGTTCATAACAGGCACATGTCTGAACTTATGGCTAACCTCACAGGTGGAACTCCTGCTCAGCGAAGTGCTGCCGCTGCAAGTCTTATTGCTGCTCAGGAATTCTCTGATTCCATCTCAGATGGGAAAATTCCAGTAAGAGTTGAAGCAGTTCAGGCACTTGGAGATCTGGGAAATGCTGCTGCGGTTACTCATCTGCTTGCAATGCTTCACGATGTTGACCGACCAGTCAGCAGAGCTGCCATCCAGCAGCTGAAACGCATAGGAGCCGCAAATCAGGCAAATCTCACTGCACTAATGGCGGGCCTCAGCGATAGCAGCCTGGATACCAGACGCGGAACTATTCAGGTGCTAACTGATGCATACGGAGGAATTGGTCCCCGCACAAATCCTGACGTTGTAGCTGCACTTGTACAAACACTTGTGTCTACGGCGGATGCCCGAAGTTCTGTAGGCGATGTGCTAGGCAGTCCTCTATTCGATCCTTCGGCTAATTCTCGAAGCCTTGCTGGTCTGCTACCTTTGCTCAACAATTCAGATGTTACCATCCAGGAGGGAGCTGCCAATGCTCTCGGTAAAATAGCAGATCCTGATGCTGCACCCCCTCTCATAGCTCTTATGCACTCAAAAACAGCGGCTATCGGTGCGAGAGAGGCTGCAATCGGAGCGCTCGCACTTATCGCATCACCTGCATGCCAGCCATCGCTTATCGAAGCGCTTCAGGACAGATCGAATTCGCCAAGTGTACGCGCTCAGGCTGCAGGTGGACTGGGAACTCTAGCAACTCCTGCTGCAGTAAGCGCACTTATCGCAACCCTCAACGACGAGGACCTCTCAGTACGGCTTGCAGTAACCACCTCTCTTGCCAGAGCAGGTCGCCCAGGAGAGCACGCTGCTCCAAACAAAACAGCTGTACAGCAGATCATAGCTGCACTTCCTTCTGCTTCACAGACAACCAAGCTGGGCCTCGCTACTGCTCTTTCGGATATCCATTCTCGTCTCGCGGACAGCGCTCTAATTGCTACCCTGTCCAACCCTGCCTCCAGTGAAGAGTTACAGACTACATGTGCAACGGCACTGGGTTTTCCGGGTAATAAAGAAGCGGTTCAACCTTTGGTGAAGGCTCTCACAGCCAAATCAGGAGCGGTAAACAAGGCTGCACAAGCTGCACTCGCATCTATCGGACCAGATGCTACCCCTACTTTGGTGAGTCTGCTTTCCAAAGGCGGAACATTAGCTTACTATGCGGCAAATGCCCTTGGTGAACAGACGCTAGGACCCAATAGTGACAGTGTACTGACAGCCTTAAAAGCAGCAGCAAACTCTCCCGACACACGTGTCGAGCGCTGGGCAGCAGTGGCAATAGGACAAAGCAGCCGAGCGAGTGCTTTACCGATACTGCAGCAGCTGGCTCAATCTACCAACTCTGATGTTCGATATGTTGCAGGGCAGGAGCTTGAACAGTTGCCTGGTTCCACTCAGTGAACTCTAACTGAGCACGATTATGCCCTTAATAGATTTAAATCAGTTAGGAAGCAACAGATGCAGACTGCTGTCAGGTGGAGATATTGTCTACGCATCTACAAGGCAAGATAAGAGTGATGATGCTGGATTTGTAGATACGCTCGTCTGGAAAGACTGGGTGATACAGCATCCACTCATTATCTCCTTGCTGGATGAGAATGGCAATGAGATCAAGTTAAAATCGGTACTTCACCGTTGGCGCCCCGGGCTGATCACAACCCTCTACATCGCAAACAGCATTCCTCATTTTCAAGTCGAAGTAAGAAAGGCGATCACTCCTAACGGTATTGGAGTATGTGAAATAAGCTGCAGTTATGATGTAGAACAGCAGTTAAGCCTCCATCTCATAGTATGGACCCAACAACCTCGACCAACTAGTAATAACAGTGCTGATTATGTTCAAAAATCGCTGGACCTCATTAGCTGGGAACAACGCGATTTCATTGATAGGGATGAGAAACTTTTCATTGCCATCGGTGCAGATAGATTACCCGATTCTTGGCTGGGTCTAGCCTGTGAACCGGTTGGTGAATCTGGAGATTATGAGACATCAGGTTTGCCCGAACAGTTCAGCAACGGCTCATTAAGCAGATGGTTCGCACCAGCCGCGTCTCCTAACGAAAATCTATGGGTTACATTCGCGCTTCACTATCGAATTCAGCTCGACAAGGATACCCCTGATATGATTACAGCATCATTTTCAATTAATGATGCTGCTGAAGAGTGCGAAGATGATCTGAGGGATGTGCTATTCACAAATCCCATCGAAAAAAATGACACAGTCTGGGATACGTACCTTTCTCAACTTCCTTCGTTCTTAAGTAACGACAATCGTTTAGATGCCACATGCAGGTGGAGACAGATACTCCTGAATAGCTATCCTCCAACCTACAGATCTTCCAATGACACTTCCAGACCTACGTCACGTGAAGCTTTCAGCGATCGTGCAACTGCGCATTCTATATGTGATGTTCTCAGGGAAAGATGCTGGCTATCAAATCATGTCCCACTTCAGATTGCAATTATCCAACAGATGCATAATCACATTTCTCATCCAGCTATCTGCATGGATTACGGTCGAATTGCACTGCAGAGCTATCAGCTTACGCTGGATAAAAAATGGGCTGCCAGTGCCTTTCAGCTATTAAGAGAATATACCAACTCATGCACGAAGCAGGATAGTAGAGAATCTCTGTTATTTGATGTTGAGAATGCTTGTTTCCATTACAACAACTGTAGTGCACTTGAGCAGTTTGCACGAATACTTGGAGAAACGGAAGAAGCCACTCAGTGGGCAGAGAAGGCACTCACTCTTTCCAATACAATAAGAGGTATGTGGGATCCATCAATCAGTTTTTTCAGTAACTTGTTTCCTTCAGAAGATGTAAACGGTGAAAGACTTCTTCTAACAGGCTACTCACCTTTTGCTTCAGGACTTGGTACCCTGAAACATCTTCCCGCATTAGATTTGCTGTCTGACCCAAAGCATTTTGGTACTCGCTATCCATTCCCTTCTGTCAGCAGGACTTCACCAAACTTTTCAGCCTTGGGTCTCGAAGGTGGCGTGCGCAGAAATAATCCGGCGAATGGCATAATCTGTCCCCACTCAACCTGTATAGCCCTGGAGGCATTGGCAGAGGTTTCCCGCACCACACAGCCTCGTTTAACTCCGGTGGCAGTAGACAAAATGATGAAATATACCGAACTGCAATTCATGCACGGAGATTTAGGAAGTCCTGTCAGTTTTGACCACTACAATCCTGTAACTGGTAAGCCCAGTACGTATCTCGGGAAGGATTGTGTACTTAAAGGCTATCCACTCGATCTGATAATGCGCTATTTTGTTGGTATTATTCCTTCAGCAGAACCAGATATAATCACTATTCACCCTCTCATGTCTGGACTCAGCAGGTTCAAAATACAAAATCTGCTCTATCATAACAGGCGCATTGATGTTCAGTGGGATGAGGATGCTGGATTGGAGGTTCGTGTAAACGGGTGGCTTAAAGGCTCAACCGACCAGCTCGAACGCCTTGAGGTGAAGTTTTGACGGATAAGAAGGTTTTGATAATGCACGCCGATGATTTTGGAATGTCTCAGGATGTAAACAGAGCCATCATTCGTGCTCATGAGGCAGGAACACTCACATCTACAACGCTCATGGTCGGTGAGCCGGCATTTTCCCAGGCAGTGGAGCTTGCTTATTCACATCCCTCGCTAGGAGTTGGCCTGCACCTAACAGTCTCCTGCGATCATGGTGTGCTGACGCCTGCCAAAGTTTCCAAAATTCTGAATGCCCAGGGGCGCTTCCGTTCAAATCCGCTCTCAGCTGGCCTGCTGTACAAATTTTCCGCCTCTGCCAGAGCTCAGTTAATGGAAGAGATGGAGGCGCAGTTCGCTCAATTCAGATCGACAGGACTTCCCTGGTCGCATGTCGACGGGCACCAGCACATGCACATGCATCCCTACGTTTGGGATACGATGATATCCCTCTGTGCTGCGAACAACATATACCGACTTCGAATACCTGTTGAGGAGTTTCGTCTTCATATTAAAAATGGTGGGCAGAAGGCTGCTATTGAGCCACTCGCCGGGCTTATTCTTAAGATGTATTCGCTTAGGAATCTGAAAAATCTCAATCTCAGAAAAGCCAGTTCATCAGAGCCATGGTTCGTTCCTGACCGCTCCTACGGCACACTCCAATCTGGAAATATGCATGCCAAATACCTGTTACAGCTCCTGAATAGATTAAATGGAAACATCAATGAAGTGTACTTTCATCCCGGCACAGAATATGCACGAAAACTGCCAGCAAAAGATGTGCACGATGGTATATACGATGTGGAGCTGAATGCACTCCTTGACGTGCGTGTGAAAGAACGACTAGCCAAGCATGATCTGGAACTGGCGACCTATCCTCAGGCAGAACAGCTTTTCAGAAATATTATATCGTAATCAAATAACTCCTCAGCATTTGCAACATTGATCTCCAACTCAGATTTCAGCAGGCTGTATACACTATTGATCTCCTTTGTGAGGGAAAAATGTATATCTGCCATACCGATCTTGATCTTGACATTTGGTTGGACAGGAAATAATTTGAATAATTTGGAAGGAATATCACACATATTATTGTAATTATTAAATAGTTATCTTTCCATTCATTGGATCTAACTGCCATTTTAACCAGGAGTACACTATGTCACTATCGCGCCGCAAGTTTCTTCGAAAAGGAACTGCACTTGCCGCAGGGTTTACTATCCTTCCTGCAGCAGAAAAGATTTCCAGAGCGGAACAAATCAGCACAAAATTAGACGGTCCCTTTCAACCTAACTGGGATTCACTACAAAACTATGAATGTCCCGAATGGTTCAGAAATGCCAAGTTTGGAATTTGGGCACACTGGAGTGCTCAATGTGTGCCTGAACAGGGGGACTGGTATGCCAGAGGAATGTATCAGGAGGGCAGTTATCAGTATGAGTATCACTGTAAACACTATGGTCATCCTTCAAAATTTGGTTTCAAAGACATAGACCATATCTGGAAAACAGATTCCTGGGAGCCCAAGAAACTGATCTCACTATACAAGGCAGCTGGGGCACGCTATTTCTTTGCTCTTGCAAATCACCATGATAACTTTGATTGCTGGGACAGCAAATACCAGCCATGGAACAGCACAAAGATCGGGCCGATGCGAAACATTGTCGGTGAATGGGCAGAAGCTGCGAGGGAAGCAGGCTTAAAATTTGGCGTATCGGTTCATGCTTCCCATGCATGGAACTGGTTTGAAGTAGCACAGGGTGCAGATACTCATGGTCCATACAAGGGTATCAAATATGATGGAGTAATGACAGCAGAGGATGGCAAGGGCTTATGGTGGGAGGGTCTCAATCCCAATGTGCAGTTATATGCTCAGAACCATAAAACAGGCACATTCTCCTGGGAATTCACAGATCCAGGTTGTGTGAAACCAGACCAGGCATATATAGACAAGTTCTACAACAGGGTAATTGATCTGATAGATAAATACCACCCTGATGTACTCTACTTTGATGACACAGTTCTCCCGATCTATCCGGTAAGTGACATCGGGCTCAAAATCATGGCTTACTACTATAACCAGAGTGTTAAGCGTGATGGAAAAGTGAATGTAGTACTAAACGGCAAACTTTTAAATCCGCAGCAGCGCCGCTGTATGGTAGAAGACCATGAACGAGGACGAACTTCTGGGATTGAGGAGATTCCATGGCAGACAGACACCTGTATTGGAGAATGGCACTACCTGCTCTCGCTGTATGAGAACCACCAGTATAAGACTCCTTATCAAGTAGTTCGCATGCTTCTTGATATCGTTAGCAAAAATGGCAACCTCATGCTCAATATTCCGCTAAAGGGTGATGGATCTCCGGATCCTGATGAGTTCCTCTTCCTGGAAGGGCTCACTGCATGGATGGATGTGAATAGCGAAGCAATTCATGACACCCGTCCCTGGAAGATATTTGGTGAAGGTCCTGGAATGCCAGGATCAGATAATGGGAATGACACACTCACAGACAAAGACTATAGATTTACAACTAAAGGGAACACACTTTATGCTGCAACTTTTGGCTGGCCAACCAATCAGAAGCTGCTCATTCGCTGCCTTGGAACATCGGCACCAGGAATAGTGGGTAAAGTCACCAATGTATCACTCCTTGGCAGCAAACGCAAAGTTACCTTCCAAAATACTGCAGATGGTCTGGAGATTGATCTGCCCCAAAACCCACCGTGTGATTATGCGTGGGTGCTTAAAATTGAAGGACTGGACCTGTCCAAATCTATGCCAGTCATGCCACCTCCTCCTCCAGTGCAGGAATCTGATGGCGTGATTAAACTACTACCAGCAGAGGCCGTACTGCATGGCAATCTACAGATTGAAACTAAGGGCATTCCAGATATCGGCTTTTGGAACAACTCTTCAGACTATGTACAGTGGACCGTTCAGCTAACTGATACTGGCCCATGGCAGGTTTCCATGAACACTGCATGTTTGGGAGCGTCACCTTCAGTCCTTATAAGTGTAGGTGTAAAGACCATGAAGGCTGTTGTACCCACTACCAGCGATTGGGCTGTGTTCAAGGAATCAGTGCTAGGTACTATTTTCCTTGATACTCCAGGAGTTATGACTGTTACAGTAAAGCCAGCTGATCCAGCAAACTGGAACCCTATCAATCTGGCAAGTATTACACTAACCAAAGTAGCATAGTGGAGTAACGTGAATCCTCTCTTCCTCTTTTTATCTAGTTCTGCAGGAAGAGAGGATGTTTCATTTTAATTCAGGAGATGCATCACACAAAGCAAAAGCAATCCCTTTAAAGTGCAACTTATTAACATCTTGAATTCTACCAATACTTTACTCAATCTCATCTAGTAACTGCATCAATTACTTTCAGACATAATCAGTTTTTGACTAAATAACATGCAGGATAACGCCCCGCCTAACTAGAATTAACTCATACTAATAAACGATTTGAGGACCTAATTGATAACGCTATTTGGTGAAAACTACACCCGTTCTGAACTGATGCGGCACCTGGGTGATATCTCGCAGCTTGCCAGAATACTACCTGTACGTATTCAGGATGGTCGTGAAGACCAGGTTTTATCCTACGAAGTGAAAACAGGCTCTGGACTTAACTATTCAGTCATAGCCAGCCGTGGTCTGGATATCTCTTCTGCTTCGTATTGTGGATGTTCCCTAGCCTGGAGGTCTGCTACCTCAGATAGTCATCCAGCATTTTTCGATCATGAGGGTGAAGATGGCAAAGGATGGCTTAGATCTTTTGCCGGTGGATTAGTTACAACCTGTGGGCTCAGTCAGGTAGGTGCCACCTGCATAGACAAGGGACAGAAGCTGGGTTTACATGGGAGAATCAACAATACTCCAGCGTATCAGGTTTCCTACTCGGGTGCATGGGATGGGGATGATTATCTACTATCAATCACTGGAAAAATGCGTGAAGCCACTGTATTTGGAGAGAACTTGGAACTCACGCGAACCATTCAAAGCAGACTTGGTTCTAACCGCATAGATATTCATGATCAGGTTGAAAACCTTGGGTATATCAGTGCGGAACATATGATGCTGTATCATATTAACATCGGATTTCCTCTGGTTACAGCCAAATCACTATTCATCGCTCCTTCAATCAATGTGGAACCTCGCGATGAAAGAGCAAAGTCTGGTTTACAGACCCACCACTTAATGCAGTTGCCAGATCCAGCTTATGCGGAGTCTGTGTACTTCCACACGTTTTCTGGTGATCTTTCCACAGTGAATACCGCCATTGTGAATCCAAATCTGAAAATCAATGGATCTAACGGTCTTGGAATAAAGTGTACATTCTCGCCTGAACAGCTACCAAGATTCACGCAGTGGAAGATGATGGGTTCGGGAACATACGTTGTTGGTATGGAGCCTTCGAACTGCTCAGTATTAGGGAGAGCATTTGAGCGTGCAAATGGTTCACTGCTCTTCCTGGAACCAGGTGAAATTAAAAATTACGACATTATACTGGAGGTAATTTTTGAGGATGAGATTAGTGAATTGATGCAGGAAAGTGAAAATGTAAAGCGAATGCCTAGAGAATGAAGCAGGATAGTTTAAAAGGGCCGAATCAGGCAGACAGAAAATTTGTCTACCCTGTAATATTCTTCACATTAGCACTTACAATGGTGCCATATATCCAGGGATACCTTCTCTCAAATGGGAGAACATATTTATGGATGGGTTATAATCTGGATGATGCCTGTGTATATCTGTCCTGGATGAGGCAGGCGATGCATGGGTCAATTCATCAGTATAATCTGTTCACGACGGATAGCCAGCCTCCGATGTTGGCTAACCCTCTATTCTGGATTCTGGGTGTGACAGGAGGCATAACTCATCTCCCACTGCTCTTTCTCTTCCATGCAGCAAGGTTGGTAGGTGCATTTTTTCTCCTGCTCGTTGTATGGCAGCTAATTTGTGAAACCGTAAAGCATAACCTTTCCCGCAGAGCCTCTCTGCTTTTTGTATGTTTTGCTTCTGGTTTAGGCTGGCTTCCCCTATTCTGGCCGAACGAAGGTGTGTCAATATTTCGGCTGCCTATCGATATCTGGCAGCCTGAAGCAGTTACTTTCCTTTCAATCTATCTTAGCCCGCTTTTTGCTGTATCTATGCTATTACAGGCTGGCGTTATCCTCCTGCTATATAGATCGTATCATTCAGGAAGAACAGACCTTGCAGTAAAAGCTGGTCTATGTATCCTTATTTTAGGATTGGTGCATACCTATGATGTAGTAGGATTAACTCTCACGTGGATAGCATTCCTGCTAGTCAGAATATTAATGAAAGACCCGTTGGCTACATCACGTAAGACTTGGAACAATACTCTTATTGCAGCAATACTTGGCTTGCCAGGAATAGCCGTTATCGCATGGGAACTTCACAGTAATTCTATTTTCCACAAGCGTGCTGCAGTGCCAACCCTGGCTCCTGGAATAGAGTGGATACTCATTGGATATGGCTTCACACTGCTTCTAGCGCTGATTCCTGTGTATCTTGCCTCCAAAGGCCGCAAAACATTGCAGCCTGCTGAAGTGGAGATGGAAGACTCGATAAGTTTTCACTCGCAGTTTAATGCACGAGATGCTTTTAGTCTGCTTTTGGTTTGGGCCATCTCCCAGCTGATTGCCTGTTACCTTCCAGTTGCCTTCCAAAGGAAAATGATTCAGGGAGAGCATTTTCCTCTTGCCATACTGGCCGGTGTAGGAGCAGGTTATCTATTATCCCGAATGCGTAAACCGAGACTGCAAAGCATGGCGTTAGCAGGCTTAACGCTGTTTCTTTCACTCTCAAATATTCGCTTCCTGCAGCGTGAGATGTCAAATAATGCACAGGATAGAGTACAAACCCTGCAGCAGCGCCCCTACCTGTTATCTGGTGAAGTAGCAGCACTTAACTGGATACGACACTCACTGCCAGCAGGTGCAGCTGTGCAGCCATTGCCCTGGGTCAAGGTCTTCATCGGCGCAAATGGTCAGGGGCATCTGGCGGCTACCGATATGACCCTTGCATGTGTGATGCCGGGCTTAACGGGCCATGCTGTGTGGTGTGGTCACTGGGGAGAAACCCCCGAGTATGGTCCCAAACTGGGAGATCTGATGCGCTTTGCACTTCCACAAACCACTACAGCATCTCGAATGGCTCTTCTTTTACGCATAAAAGTGAGTTACCTCATATTTTCTCAAAAGTCACCAACAGACATACAGGCTAGCGACCTTGCTCCAATGTTTCGCGGTCAGATTCTTCCACCCAGCTATCTCACAAAGGTATATTCCAATGTTGATGCAGATGTGTATAAAATCCAGTTTCCTTCTCCATGAAAGGTACAGTAAAAATATCTTTGATCTCAATGCTAGAAACCCAAATTGAATGATAGTAGTATTAATGTCAGCTACTATATACTGATCTCAGTAGCGTTTAGGGTACTTGAGACTGAAGGGAGATAGAGATGGAACAGGAAGCATCAGAGATATCACAGAGTAAACAGTTTGAATCTGAGTCATGCAGTAGCCTTAAGATAAACTCTAATCACTATGCCACTGGAAAGGATAAAAATCAGGATAACAGTTTAGAGAAGGAGACCAATGAAATGGATGATATTGTTGTGAAGGAAGAATCCAATCAATATACTGACAAAGATTTAGAAAAGAAAACCATTGCATTATCTATGTATAATATGCCATTTGTCATGTTATCAAAGCATTTGAAAGTTACTCATAATGATTTGAATTACTTACCAGATGAAAGTTTAGTAATTTATATTAGATTATATCGTGATTTTATTACTAAAAGACGCGAAGTAAATTTAGTATTCGAAGAATTATACAGACGAACACAGAAACTTATTACAAAATTTGTAAGAAAATGGATGAATACTAGAAATATAAATAATATTATGAATGATGATTACTTGCAGATAGTTGACGATGCTTCCCTGCAATTTATTAATGAGCTAAATAGGAATATCGATTTTTATGAGAAGAATCATTATAGATGTATTTTGTGTATTGTCTCTACTACCCTCAGAAAACATAAACAATTACTTCAATCTAATATTAGATCTATTGAAGGAATAGAATTAACAAAAGACGTCAAATCCATTATGAAGTCCTTTAATCCAGATAATGCAATATATATTAAAGATTTGCTTTCAATCCTATCAAATGAGGTATCTCCTATACTTTTACAAGTTTATAATATGCAATTACAAGGTTATACGGCACTGGAAATTTCAACTAGGCTTTCTATTCCAGTCAATCAAGTTAACAATCATTTGAGACAAGCCAGAAAAAAAATTGATGATTTAATAAAACTACATGATCAAGATAAGGATTAATCATTATGGCTACAAACGAAGGAGAACCTATCAACAAGATTCAGAAGAAATCTGGAGACAATGAATTGAATAGAGAGACCACTAACATGATTGACTTCACAACTGAAACCGATGAGATAAAAGAAATCTCAGAAGAACTGCTTTCAAAGTACCATGCAGCTTTCATACATAACGATGAAAGCACAATGAAATCCATGATCAAGGAAGAGCCTGCGCTATTGTTTTATGGTTTAGATCTAATGGCAATGTCTGTAGAGGATGACCAGGAAAGCATCATTGAACCTGAGTTACAGAAGGGCCTGGATGAGATCTCACAAAGAATGCAACAAAAATTCGAGAATGAACGTGATGAAAATATACAGATGAAACTCATCAAACAGGGATTTGTTTCTTACTTCACAGCTTCTGGCAAAAAGGCATCTGAACTCTCGGAGGAACTCAACCT
>JAJZFJ010000208.1 GCA_021805395.1 bacterium | reverse complement strand
AACTAGGTAAATCACCGAATCTCATTACATTCAAGTCACTGATTGTTAATTCGAGTGAACTAAAACATTTACAAGTTGTAATTTATATCGATTTAGTACCAAATCCTAGTTTTTTTACTTACTTTTGCAATTTCCTCTAGTGTTATAATAAAGCGTGCCTTTGAAACATTGAGAGAGTAAATCGATAGGTACAGAAGAGCTGGTATCAACCAGCCAAAGCAGTATGACAAGGAACAACGGCTATGTATTCCAGTAACAGCCATCAAAGAGTAAACAAGCATGCAATGAGTAATGAACGCATTATGAATATCGTGCTTAACATACTGAGCCTCTCATTCATTTTCCAACCTCTTCGCACACTAAAGTCAGAAGAGACTTTACGTGTATCCACTCCTCACGATGATTATCTTGCTCTTAACAGAGATAGAATGGCTATCGAAAACGACATTACAGCAGCAATAATATCTTATGGTAAGCAAGCAAAATCATAATATTTAGCCAGAAGATTCATTAACAACCTCTGATGCTGAATTACAAAATAAAATTCAACCTATGGTACCAGACCAGCTCTCCGGGATAATGGTTGCTCAATCTATTTCCTCTGGGCCCATTCCTTCCGCTGAGCAGATGAGGCTCTATAAAGAGGTAGATGAAGCAGTTCCTGGCATTATTATGGATATGGCCAGAGCGGAACAAAACCATAGGCATGAGATGGATAGACGCGAAATTACAATCCGCGAAGATGAGAGTAGAGCTGAAATAGATAATCTTAAAGCTGAACGTACCCTCCTTGTAGGAGGAGCAGTTGCATATATGATATTACTCTTTGCTCTTTTTGCATCATCATTCTATCTTACTATGCATAATCATCCTTACGCTGCTGCTTCACTATTAGCTTTAGTTTCAGGGGTTACAGTATTTGCTTCAATATTTAAAAAAAATGAAAAAGAAAAGAAAGCTAAAGAATTAAACGATAAGCCTAAGGATTAAATGCTCTCTCACAAAGAACCTTTCTAATCTAGCTGAGGCAAGCCGTTTCCCCGTTGAGGCTCTACGATTGAGCCTTTGCCCTGGGGAACCATGCCAGTGTCGGTAGTACTGCCTACATGGGCCGCCATTCCAGCAATTGCAGTTAGCTAAACCAGTATGATTAACATCTATAGACCCCCATCGCCCCTGATAGTACCCAGCTTAATCCACTGGTTTCCCAAGTCAATAGAACAGACCATAATGATATAACATGGTGTATAAGCCACGGCACCACCATAATTGTTGCTCCATACCCCTACTCTTTTGCGCCAGAGCTAATCACACACCACGAGAGCGAGTGTGCGGGTATGGTGACCGTGATGGTTATGCCGTACTGCCTGTTTAGCACATACTTCCTCGCTCGCTTGCCATCAACCGATACCATTGCTGTTTTGGTGAGTCCCGTGTAGTAAAGCGGTAGATGTATTATGCGTGTGATATCGTGTTCCAAAGGATTAAAGAACGCCGCCAGTCCGCAATCATGCAGAGAGGGATTAACGTGCAGTATCCCGTCCCAGTCTTGGCCATCTGGCCGTCGCAGGTGGATAATGTCAGATTGCAGAATTGCTCTGTGCTTTTTGAAGAATGCGACACAGTTTAGCACCATCTTCTTAACGGCAGGAGTGTCATATAGTCGCGGACCTCTATAGCATGCCTGAACACCATAACTCAGGCAGTCCATAAGGCACTCACGGTAATCGTCTATGTGCTCATGGAGGGGTTCAATCGTCGCTGCTGCTCCTCCACCGTGATACTGCACCAGCGGTACAAACATCCAGCCCATGGATGGCGATTTCTCCCATGTGCCATCGAACATATTCTGCCTTGCATGGAGATGCTGCAGGTCTCTCGGGAGTGACCAGTTCGTTTCTCTGTACCCCATGCCAGATTTGTTGGAGCCTTGCAGGAAATACCAGTCGGGTACATCCAGATAGATGCCCTGTTCCCGGCACCAGCGATAGAATCGGGCTATCTTCCAGAACTGCTGCCACTGTGAATCGAGCAGGCCATGATGACCTGGATGAGTGGTGGAGGCGCACACGTCCCCTGGATAGCTGCCGTCATTTTCAAGCAGATCAAAGCCAGTAGCTGTAAGGAACTGCTTGATGTGCTTAAAGTATTCAATGCCCCATTTGCTGCAGAGGCAGGGCGAGCTGCCGAAAATGGCGCCACCTGGTTTGCCGGTTTTAGGGTTGATGACATCGTCTGCCGCATCAATACTTCGGCTGGCCAGAAGTGAATAGCCTCCAATCTGAAGACCTTTGCTGTGGGCATAATCTGCGAATGCCTTGAAAGTCGCAATATTTTCTGGAGATACATCCTCCATATTGAGACCACTTCCAAACGAGAAGATCACCATTTCGAAGCCACATTGCGCTGCCTGATCGATGGCAGTTTTTACCACTGCCGGGTCTGTGCTTGTCAGGTGCAGCATAAGCGGATTCTCTGTCGTCCACGGGGCTATTGTCCTGTACATCCTGCACGTCTCCAGCCCTTTTCGCTGGCGATCTGTACTGTCATACAGTAGTTCCCAGGTGCGAAATGACTCCATTACACCATGCGCTGGAATGTCGGTATCGGGACCCAGAGGCGGCTGCACCTTCAGCAGGCATGGAGTGTGTAACTCGTAGTTAACCTGCGTGGTATATTCGGTATCTGGTACCCATTGCACGGCATGTGTAGCATCTGCCTGATTGTCGCCGCCATACGAGTAGTCGGTAACTACGTTGATGTTTGGCAGGCGCCATACGGGTGGATCGCCTACAGATGACTCACCCTCTACCGCAGCGAGTATTTCACTGGTGAAAGTATTCACTCGAACAGCGTGTGTTTCGTGATTGTTAATCGTTAGCCACTTGCATATTAGCGGCTGTCCCTCATACATCCTGTAATGAACATCCACAGTCACAGCGAGATGGTTTCCATCTGGAGGGGAGAAATGGAGCGTTAAAACCTTTCCAGGCGCAGGCCACGGCAGATCTTGTGCAGGTCTGGTGTGCTTCCAGGGAAACCGTTCCGAAGGTTCAGATACGCTGTATCCTGTATACCTGAATGCGGAAGGATTAGCTGTGAGGTCCTTAAGCCATTCTGAGCGAAGGAATGCGCGATCTGGCTGCCCCTGCAGTCCCCCAACATCGTAATGAGTACCGTTTAGTGTAACCGACCCCAGTGGCGATACAGCGCGTAACAATGAATCGCCTGTAATCAGGTTTTTGTAACCTACAACTGCACAGTCGGGTTTGGTGGAGAAGGCAAGATGTATTAGTCCATTTTGCATGCTAATCTGATCGGTTTCAGTGTTGAATGTTACCGTCAATGGGATTGTGCATGGAGTCACCATCCAGTCGGGTGAAGGCAGCATCTGAGCGCAGCGGGTAATGCTGAACTCCATAGCATTGAAGCCGCTGCCATTGCGAACAGTGAATATAAACCGTGCATTTGTTGCCTCTAGAAAAATGGGGTGGTTGGGGAGATTATAGGGAACTGCAAAGCTTTTGTCAAGCATGAGGATTGCTTAATGAATGGATGGTGCAGGTTGACTATGCAGGTTATAGGTGACACTGGCAGGATTTACTTCTGCGTATTTGCGACAATTGGTGCAGACAGCGATGCTTGCACTGCTTCGTGAGCAGGAATTACGGTTTTCGCAACTAATCTTGATTTCAACAGTTATTGCCTTCATTACGCTCGTCACAAATGGAATTGGTGTGACGAACTCTGCTCCCGGCCCATCTCTGTGCTCAACAGTTGTGTATCCAAGGTATGGGTGAAACAAGGATTTGCAATGAACCAGCCGAACGTACTACTTATCTGTGTTGACCAATGGCGGGGTGATGCATTGTCATGTGAAGGGCATCCCGTTGTCATGACGCCCTATCTCGATCAACTGGCCGGTGAAGGAGTTAGATTTACCCATGCGTATGCCGCCACACCTACCTGTATACCAGCGCGAGCCTGTCTTTATACCGGAATGTCGCAGACTTCCACTGGCCGTGTTGGATACCAGGACGGCATTGAGTGGAACTACCCCGTAACCTTGGCATCGGAGTTTACTCGCCAAGGATACCAAACACAGGCTATCGGTAAGCTGCACGTCTACCCGGAACGTTCGCAGATAGGTTTTCAGAATGTCATTCTACACGATGGTTATCTGCACTTTGCCCGAAGGAAACCACGCGATATTACTCTTGTGGACGATTACCTGCCTTGGCTGCGAAGGCGGACAGGCAACCCTGCCGCAGACTACTTTGACAATGGTGTAAACTGCAATTCCCAGGTGGCACGCCCATGGGACAGGGACGAGGAGCTGCATCCTTCAACGTGGATAGTGAGCGAGGCTCAGGACTTTTTACGACGTCGCGATACCCGCAAGCCCTTCTTCCTCTACC
>JAJZFJ010000154.1 GCA_021805395.1 bacterium | reverse complement strand
GTTGCCGTTATGGCGAGGATTTACAGATAAATGTACTGGATATGCTATTGGTTTGAAGTATAGAGGAATTAACAGTATTCATCCTTCTCCAATGAAAATACTATATGGGAAAAATACTCAAAATCATATTGTCAAAAAGATGGTAGAAGAAGCAAGATTAATTTTATTCAAACAGAAATATTTATTTGAATGGTCGACTGCTTTGTCAGATTTTTTGATTTTAAAATCTCAACATTTTCATCAGAGAAAGAATGGCGTGTAATATGGACAGTAAAAGATAATGCTTCAGAGGATAAAACTTACTTTCCTGAAGGACTGACACGCCCAGTACATTATGTTGATCTACCGCTTGATGACTGGGAAGTTGTTGAGATAATCTGTGGACCACGAGCAGCATTTTTAGATGCTGAAATTAAATTTAAATATCAACCAACACCGGTTCCTATTGTGAAATCTGCAATTAAGCTACAGAGATAACTTACCATCCTAGTTGACTTTGTGCGGCATTAAGTACATGTTTTCGGTTCAAATAATAACTTGTCATTCCTGGTGCCCTAATTTGTCAACAGGAATGTTTCAAAAAAATATTTCTCGACTATTGATCCACTTATCCAATATTACTCTAAGACTGCAGTTGCCTTCAGCTAAGATTGAGGTTCCTGAAAACCTTCAGTTTAACGGTATTGATGACTGTCCAGAACACAATGGATGCTCCAAACAACTCAGCGATCATGGTATTGGGAAGTTTTGTCATGAGGATGCCAAATGTTGCCATCGTCCACATGATAATCACGTTGCAAATTGAGGAGAAATTTACCCATTTGCTGGGCGGTATATGCCAGAAATGCTTACGCTCCCTCACAGCATAGAGAGTAGCCTGGCTACCAAAAACGAGAGCAACTGCAGCAAGTGTCTGTAGCTCCGAAATCTTGAGATCCATGCGGAACTTACCTATTGCCACAATCACCAGGCAGTAGACAAGGTTGCACAGCCCTACCAGGATACCACCTGTGGTGAGATTGCCTATTCTCCAGACGTTAGGGTTTTCAGACGTTTTCACATTGTCTGTTGATAGGGACATCGTTAGGAAGTCTCCTGTTATCATCACAATAACAATGAGCATGGGCGAAAGGATAGCATGTCCGGTCATTATCAGCCCAATGGCAATGAACAGCACCTGCATAATCTTTTTGGTGACGGAGTTCAGTGTGTAGGTGAGTATGCGCTGGAATGTGATTCGGCCTTCCCTGACGGCGGAAACTATGCCGCCAAGACCAGGCTCTGTTAGCACCATCCCTGCAGCTGATTTTGCTACGTCGGTAGCTGATGATACTGCAATGCCCATCTGAGCCTGCCTCAAGGCAGGGGCATCGTTGGCACCATCACCACACATGCCAACAACATGTCCGTTTTTCTGATACGCCTTCACGAGATTGTACTTGTCCTCTGGAAGCACGCCCGCGAATACTGCATACTGCTCAGGATGAATGTCATCTGTGATATGCCCTGGAGGAGAGACCTCACCTACAAGCCCAACAGCCTTTGCAACAATCCCCGCTGTAATAGGTGAATCACCCGTGATCATTACCGTGCATACACCTAACGATTTCAGCTCAGTGATGAGATCAGCGGAGTCGGGACGCGGGGGATCGCTTAGCGCGATGAACCCCGCAAATTCCATCTTGTCTGTAGTGCTAGTCGCCACAGCCAGTACTCGATAGCCCTGCTTTTCCAGGTCGATGGCAGTGGTAGTGATTTCGGAGGACGGTGGAGTTAGTTTGCTTACTGCAATGAAGGCGCCTTTCACAATGCGCTGGACATCGCCATTCTCTGTCTCCACAAGCGCTTCAGACATTTTGGTAGCGGGGTCAAAAGGTGTGAACTTCTGCAGTCTGTCGATTTTTGCGGGAAGATGAGCAGCAGCAGCTGTGCGTATTGCAGCATCTACAGGATCGTGACCAGCCTCCGAGCTTGCGAGCGATGCGAGCGCGAGTACAGTTGCTTCATCGTAACCCGGAAGTACCTTAACGGTGGTAACTTTTAGTTCGTTCTGAGTGAGTGTGCCTGTTTTGTCCGCGCAGAGTACGTCAATACTCGCTGCCTCATCCACAGCGGATAGTCTTGTTGGCAGCACTCCCTGTTTGGCCAGTGCTCTAGCCCCTACAGCAGCAGCGAGTGTGAATGTGGCAGGCAGTGCCACAGGAATGGCAGCAAGGACCGCAGTAAGTACCAGGGATATAATGCTATCTACCGGGAGGTGGATATATGCGGCGTAGATCATCATGCAAATGATTACCACGCTATTGAATTTCGCGAGGTTAAGTACTACACTGAGCACAGCTTTTTGCTGGGAACTCACAACTTTGGCGGTCCGAATAAGCTCTGCAGTTCGGCCAAACTTGGTGTGTTCACCTGTGGCTGTAACCACGGCAACCGCTTCACCGCGGCGTACCAGAGCTCCTGCAAATGTCTCCGCTCCAGCAACAGCCTCAATTGGTACAGATTCACCGGTGAGCATGGACTGATCCAGCATCACTTCCCCATCCAGAAGGCGAACGTCTGCAGGTACAACTGCTCCGAGCGAAAGCTTTACGATATCATCTGGAACGAGCTCCGATGCTTCAATAATGCTCCAGTTTCCATTCCGTTTCACTGAAGCTGATAGTGCCAGACGGGTTTTTAACGCTGCGACTGTTGCCTGGGCTTTTCCCTCCTGAATATAACCTAATGTGGCATTAAACACCAGAAGAAGCCCAATGATACCACCCTCGAGATATTTTCCTAATACAAGCTCCAAAATTATAGAAGCTTCTAGCATCCATGGAACCGGTGCCCAGAGTTTCCCAATAGCCGTTTTTAACGGATTGATGGATGTATCCTTGACTGTATTAGAACCGAACTTTTTTACTCTTGCCTGTACCTCTTCTGACGTGAGACCATTCTGCGAAGATGGATGTAATTTTGCCTCAGCCGCACCTGATTCCAGATTTGATACTGACATCTAGCTTCTACTCCTTTGTGTTCAATTCTCATCTTTAACGGCGGCTAACTACAAATAAACAGGGTTTACTCGTCGTACATTCTCTAGAATCGATTGTAGATTCTTCACCACCATTTGGAGCGAATCCCTGGCTGATACAAACTACAGATGAGAGATAATAACAGCTCTTGGAAGAAAAGCAAATTTATTATTTTATATACCTGTATCTATTGGAATACGGATAATAAACTGCTATCTATTCTACTAATTGCTATTTAACATGTTTTAGTTTGTATTCATGTTTCCAGAATGTGGAACTTCTGAAGCATTGATAAGATAACTGGTGTCGTTACAGTGAGCGATATGAAGTAAAGCTTGATCTGTTCCAGTGCTGGGTTTTAGCAAATAGCGTGAGACTGACAACTGCTCTGCTCGTGAGAGTAGGGATGGCAGGCATTCCCTTGCGGCATTTCTAACATTTCTAAGCCTTATGGATCTGCCTAAAGTGAGGTTTTCTACAATTGGAATAAAGGTTTCATCTCCCAATTGGGGAAGTACCTTTAGCAGCTCGATTTTGAACTGAGTTTCCATCGGATCCGAAGAGTGGAGGATGTCTTTGATAGCCCTCTTCTGAATGCTGCCAAGTGGAATGGCTGACGAGCATACTAGAGCAAATGCCTGTTCCAAGCCCTGCTTCACTTTATTCTTGTTAAATGTAGTGGCCGAAGCTAAGGTCTCCAGAAGCGGACCAATCACACGCACATCTTCAATTTCACTGAGCGCATTTGAGATGCTGCGCAGCCTCTGTTTTGCTCGAAAATGCCTAAATAATATCGAGGGAATTCTGGTTACAATGCCAAGTAGTACGTTCAACTCAATGAGGATAATGAGCTCTACACCTGCCATGGTAGGGTTCACTGTTGAGAGAGTATAGAAAAGAACAGATGCATTGAACAGTGTGAACAATATTAGAGAAGCCGCAGTGACCATTTTGAGGGATCTCCCTTGCATCTCCACTATTCGGGAATTATAATCAAACTGCTGGAGCAAATCATCCAGTACCCGTTGACTTCCTTCAATACTCTCTCCAGAGTTTGAAAACATGCTTTTCCATCTTTTCGGCAGGAATGACAACCGGGAGAATGGGGCTTCCAAGCTTTCAATTGTCTGATAAGATTTCCGGTGCACGTTCATGGATTTGTCTCAGTCACTCTTAAAAGTGCAGTATCATCAGGCAAATTTTCACTAGCTTTTAATAACTCAGCCTCACTTGCACTTCGCTCCGATGAGCGCAGCAGGGTTTGCCTTCCTATTACATTTTCACGTACGTCGTCCAGATAATTTGCACACTCTAGTGCCTCTTTTTTCACTTTATGAGAGATGTAGTCCATGCACTGGATTTTTCTGAACGGTTCACTTGCCAGCAGGTCACGTGAATTTTTTGCGAATGCAATAATTGCAAAATAGAATGCATCACCCAGTTTATCCAACTGATGATTTCTATCGTGAAATGTGGGATACATCACTTCGATCGTGGAATACAGTCTTTTGCGATGAATCTCCGGGATAATCCTTACCTGCTCCTCAGTTACCAGATGGTATAAACGAGAGAACTCTTCTCTGGCAATAATATAGGTTGACCAATCTCTGATATCCGGGGATTGATGAATATTACCTATGGTTAAATGCCTGTCACTATGTTGATTGAGTGCCTGGATCCAGTTAGCAAGTTTAGTATTTGAAATTGTTTTGTAGCATATTCCCGATGTTAGTCGGTGATAAGCAGCTTCTGCAGCTTCAACAACCTCTCGTCTTGCCTGCATACTGCTGGGTCGAACCATGAATTCCGTGATTACCGGTAACAGTTCCAGTGATTGAGCTGAATCAATACGGTCTAACATGATGCATGCCAGTTTAGGGAACTGATAGGCGGTTTGGTTACTAAGACAGCTAATAATAACTGATGGACTCAAAGGTTTTTCCGATCTGGAAGGGGAATTTAACCAGTCGGGAAGATGAATCGTGAGGGCACGTCTGACAACGGAATATACCGGCTCTGAACTGTTATTTAGATGCTTTATGAATGAAGGCACTGATGCTGGAGTAGTGCAGTCCAACAGCTCCCCAGACAACACCTGGATCTTCCTTGCAATATACTTTTCTGTTAATCGATGCTTATACTCAATTGCGAGTAACGCAAGGAATAATGGCAGAGTAAAGATGAAGCCTTTTCCAATCAAAACACAGATCACCATGACAAATAAAAATCCGATGCTTAATGACATGGCCCGAGAACGAAGTTTATAAGAATATTGGGAAAGTTCTGAGAGTTTGTGTTCCGTGAGATCAGCTTCATTCGTGCTCTGCAGTGTGTGAATCTCTTCTGGTGTGAGTGGATTCATGTGCGGAAGAGAGTTCTCAAGATAAGGGCTTTCATCAATTTTGTAGGATAAATTCATAATTATCTGCCTTTCTCGTTTCAGTTCTATCCCAAGCTCACAAGAATCCATCTGCCATTAACGAACCCCATTTTCTGATGTTCATTTGTCTTTCACTACGTGTAGAATTAGCTCGTCGGTTACAGCAGTTTTAGTAACAGGTTGAAGAAGTGTATCGGGCTGAGAGTCTGTCTCTGAAGGTCTTAATAATGTTTTCTCTGCAAACATTCCCGCTTTTATCTGGTCTAAATACGAAGTACAATCGAGCGCAGCACTCCTCACTACTTCAGGTGTACGTTTGGAATGTACGAGGCTATGGAAAATAGAACATGCAATAATGTCTTTATTATCTCTTGCAAATGCTATCACAGCGAGAGAATAGGCGGTTCCGAGATTATGAATTGAATGAATGCGCCCGTCTATTATCGCATTCTGTTTTGTAAGAGAGGCATAGAGACTTGCCCTGTCGCTGCGAGGAATTAGATTAAACTGCTGCGGAGAGATTTTGTCATACAACCGGGTAAACTCTTCTCTCGACAGAATGTAGTTTGTCCATATTTTGATTTGAGACAGATCAGTAAACCAGCCTTTAACAGTGTTGTCACTAAGTTCTGTAAATGTGATGCTATCAGATATTCGCAGAAATGCTCTTGTGGCAGCTTCTCTAACATTCTTCCGAACTTGAGTTGCCTTTGGCTGACAAAGTAGAAGTGCAATAGGAGGCAGAAAGATGGTAGATTGAATGGAATCCAGGCCATCGAGTATGGAACAGAGCATAGACGGGAATTCAAGTTCAGTTTGCAGGTTGATTAATGCGAGAAATCTGGCAGCAAGTGATGGAGGAATTCTGCCATCGTGTTCATTAATATAGAGGGGGATTAATCGTGTTAGAGCAGTAAGGATTACGATGTTAAGTTTATTATCAATGCTTTTATTTCGGGCATAGAAATCCATGAAAACTGGTACCGATACATGGGAAGTACAGTCTGTCAAATCACCCTGCAAGGATCTAATTTCAGAAGAATGGCGTTTTCTATTAGCAGATATAATCATATTTATACCTGCAAACAGCATGATGATAGTTGCTCCCAGTAACATTAAGTTATGATAACTTATCAACGATATGTAAATAGCTGTTATCAGTAAAACCACTGTTCCAAGTGCCATTTCGATAATTGGTAAGCTCAAAAGTTCTTGTAGTTTTGAGAGTTTTTGGGTAGTGTCATTATCCTCAGTTTCACGCTCATTTGCTCTGGAAACATAATGCTGCTCAATGGACTTATCCAGGATTTCAGGAATTTGCTCTTCGTTCATCTAGGTTCCCTCTAACTTTGAGAACTGTACAAGGTTTGTGTGAAATGTACTGCCTCCTCCCATGTCCGTGAGTCTGTCCGATGTCAGATGATTTACGTTTTTACCATCCGTGCTGTCGTTCTGCCACCAGAGAGAGGGTGTCCATGCCACACCCCGCTGCACCCTGTCTGAAATTACAGCTTTCAGAACTATCTTCCCTCTCTGATTCCATACCTGCAATAGATCCCCATCCGTCACTCCACGCAACGATGCATCCTCTGCATGTATCCATATTCTCGGCTCCTGTTCTCCTTTCTGGAGAGATGGGATATGTGCGAATGTGGAGTTGAGGAAGTGATGTGCAGCGGGTGACAGCAGGTTTATCGGATAGTCTGCAGGTTCTGATAAGTTCATATCCGCGTCTGGTGAGATTGGGTAGTAGTCTGGAAGAGGTTCATAACCATCCAGTTTAGCCTGCTCAGAGTATAGTTCGATCTTCCCTGAAGCAGTACGAAAACCTTCACCGTTTTCGAAGAACAGCGCTGGAGTATATTCCGTCTTTAGGCGTGCAAATCCCATCTCTTGCAGGTATTCATAGGTGATTCCATTCAGGCGGGGATTACCGCTATCAAGAGCCGCACGAATAATCGCTTCTGCGTCTTCTTTGAATGCGCTCTCAGTAAAGCCCATCTCGTTTGCAAGTGCATTCATAACCTCGATATTGGCCTTTGCTTCACCAAGTGGTGCAATTGCTGGCTGACAAAGGTTAATGTAAAGGTGCCCGTATGCTGTCAGCAGATCAAGGCACTCCAACTGGGAAGTCGCTGGCAGTAGAATGTCAGCAAGGCGTGCATTATCTGTCATCATCTGCTCATGGACCACGAGGAACAGATCATCCCGCATTAAGCCGGCCCGTACCCTGCCCGAATCAGGTGCCACTGCTGCAGGGTTAGAGTTGTATACGAACAGGCTTTTGATTGGAGGGTCCGACAGCTCCAGAAGGGCGCTTCCGATCTGATTCATGTTGATGGTCCGCGGCGTCTGTCGACCCCAGTGAACCTCTGACTGGCTGTCAGGGGGGACCTGCAGGTCGGGTCGTTTAATGGCCTGTTTGTTTAGAGGGAAGTGTACGCTGGTGGAGAGAAGCAGACCGCTGCCGGGCTTTCCCCATGCGCCGATTACGGCTGGTAGACAGGCGATTGCGCGTATCATTCCGCCACCGTTCACCGTGCGTGACAAACCGTATCCGAGCCGAATTGCTGATGGCCCGCATGTAGCGTATTCAGTTGCCAGATCGATTACCACCTGCCGTGGAATGCCAGTTATTGCCTCAACTGTCTCGGGGGGATACTCCGAACAGCGGTCTCGATACTGCTTCCAGCCGACAGAGTAGGCTTCCAGGTATGCTTCATCATGCAGGTTTTGAGCAAATATAACATTGGCAATTCCCAGTGCCAGTGCTGCATCTGTTCCGGGTTTTGGAGCGATGTGGAGATCGGCAGCATTGGCAGTGCGGGTACGGAACGGGTCTATTACCACAAACCTGGCACCTTTTGCCTGAGCCTCACGGATGATTGGCATGAGGTGCACGTTTGTGCTTGAGAGGTTTGTGCCCCAGGCAATAATGTAGCGGCTGTTCACAAAGTCCTCAGGGTCCATCCCTCCTGACCAACCGTTCACATAACTGTAACCTGTCTCCGCTGCGGCTGAACAGATGGTACGCAGGAGTTGAGAGGCTCCCATTCGATACCATAGCCTGCCATCACACGCGCTCATGTTTACAACGCCCATCGTGCCTGCATAGGAGTAGGGGAGGATAGCCTCGGGGCCATAGTCAGCGATAATTGTCTTCCACCGGTAGCCAATCTCTGTGAGTGCCTCTTCCCAGGAGATCTGTTTCCATTCGCCAGAACCCTTTGGGCCGATGCGTCTCAACGGGTAGAGCACGCGTTCAGCAGCATACACCCGCTCCTCGTAGTGGGCAACCTTGCGACAGAGGTTTCCACGGGTGTATGGGTTGTCGAGGTTGCCAGACACCCCGATGAGTCTGTTACCTTTCACATGTGCCAGCATAGAGCAGGTATCAGGGCAGTCATGCGGGCATGCCGTTCTCACGGTGCGTATAGGTAGGTTTTGTTCTGTCATATTGCGCTCATTGTATTTATGATTTACTTCCTATTTCTCTATAAAGCACGGTTTTCCTTTTATTGGCTGCACTGCGGCATGAGCTGAATGTGCTCGGTTTAACAATAATACAAAATGAGAATTGATGTACAGCCCGAACTGAGCTTACTTCAGAAGTGCATGTATCAGATACGAAGTTTAAGCATATAGGAGCCTTCATCTCAATACGTTCTGACCCTCCTGGCAGTCTTTATGGAGTTGATAATTTAAGATCAGAGATCTCTGAAATGATGACACTATTTAATAGCTTTTATTCGCTGGGTAGTATGTCGGATGAAGAGTAGGTAAATTCGAAATCACTCAAAAATAACTAAATCACACGAAAAGGGTTATGCCAAAGAGTAACCCCTAATATGAGACTAATATGAATAGGAAGTACCTATTATAATCAATATCAGTGGGGGATATCAGTTTTGTGGGTAATTAGCTCCAGATCAGTCTGGATTTCTGGTACTTCTGAACAGGAAACGTGAGCTAGACATCATGATCAGATGAAGTGCTAGACAAAAACGGAATTACATAGAAATGAATAAATCACGGCAGTTTCCTGCTATTTGATGGATAAGTGGTTTCGTTATAATGTTGTGTTTGCTGATGGGCACTGCAAGCTGGATGACTACTACCAGTTCTCAAACAGCTTTTTCAAAACTAACTGATCAGCCAGCGATCTGAGGAGTAAGACAGGTACATCAGAGTAATCAAAAAGCTTCAATTATTGGACGCTTATCTATCTGGACAAAAGTGAGCGAGTGGGGTATATTAAACTCTGTTTGTGGGGCTATCGTCTAGCGGTCAGGACGACGGGTTCTCAGCTCGTAAACCGGGGTTCGATTCCCCGTAGCCCTATAAGTTATCCATAGTACAAGAGAGTAGACAGTAAAAGTCTACTCTCTTTTGTTTTAGCTTGCTGCTATTCGGGGTCCAACCACAATGAACCGGTGCGGCTCTTTGCCTTCAGAGTGGGTGATTATATCGGGGTCCTCAGCCAGTACTGCATGTATCAGCCGTCTCTCATGCGCTGGAAGCGGTTCTATCTCACATTCCTCATTGCGGCTTTTTACTTCTGCTGCTATCTCAAGCGCAAGAGTACGTAACTGCTCTTCCCGGCGTGCTCTATAGCCCGCAGCGTCCAGCATAATTCTCACATCCCCTGAAACTTTGCGTGAGACTATGAGGTTTAAAAGGAACTGTAGAGCATCAAGACCCTGTCCAGAACGCCCCCATGACTGATGCAGGTCTGTACCTTCCAGTGATACATGGAGGTAAGGTGCATCCAGAAATGTGGCTACAGGGTACATATCCTCTCCAGATGCAGCACAAAAGCCATCCAGTACCACCATAGCTGTTGCAAAATCTTCAGGTAAACTACTCCGGTCTAACCCGGGAACAACATCCTCCTGCGTCATATTCATCTCTCCTTCTGCGTCGAATACCCGTAATGATACCCTTCTATCAGCGTTTTTTCTTACGAGGGCGCGGACGTGGAGGATTCACTGTTGTGGAAGTGTTACCTTGCCGCGGCACATTTATTGTTGGTCTGTTTATCGACGAAGATGCCGGCGCGGTATGCAGTGTAACTACACCATTCAGTTTCGCTAGCTTGGCAGGGCGGTATACCATGAAATACGACTGGGTGATGTTAAGAATATTCTGGAAGAGGTAGTAGACCATGAAGGCAGATGCCCATCTGGAGATCATGAAGTAGTAGGCAATAAACACCGTCATCATAATGGACATCGTTTTCTGCTGCTGTGCCATTGCGGGATCGCCCTGGACAGGCATCATGGTCATGTTTATGAACATGGATCCCACATAGAGAACTACGATTGGAAGATCGAAACTTCCAAGGTTTGCACCAACATATTGTGGGAACTTGTGGGAGAGACTGCTGCCGATCCAGAGAAAAGTGCCGTGGAAAAAGTGCGTCTGATACACCCTGATGAGGTAGAACATTAGCCAGAAAACTGGCAGCTGAATGAGAACAGGGAGGCAGGAAGCAAAGGGATTGACTCCATGTTCCTTGTACAGTTCCTGCTGCTTTTGCCATAGTATCTGGGGCTCAGACTTGTATCTTGTTTGCAGATCTTTCAGGAAAGGTGCGATGTTCTGCATCTCTTTCTGGCTCTTTATCTGTTTAACCATAGCAGGAAGAGTAACAAGCTTGATGGCAACTGCAATAATCAAAAGTGCAAACCAGTAACTGAATCCTGGTTTGTTTCCTGTTATCTGGACCAGAGCGTTCATGATCTGATAGGCAGTTTCGCCTGAGTTTTCCCTATCCAGGTTATTGTTTACTGTCGTAAACAGTGCTGCTGTAGCTGGTGATGTTCCAGTTGCTGTGTTACCGTAATGCTGCTGAATGTTCTGTAAAGCCTGTAAAGCAATCTGATTACCGGCTGAAGCAAGCTGGTCTATTTGAGTTTGCTGTGCCTTTGTGGGGGTACCAGTTATGTGGAGAAGTGCCGGGCTTGCATATCCGGTTGGCGAGCTGGCATATACGGCCTCATCATATGCTGCCTGAGCAGCCAGTTCAGGGTTACTGTTGTTGTATTTGGTTACCACTGCCTGGTATTCGGTGATGGCTGCCTGTCTGTCGGTTAGCCCTAATTGCGCTGCATGTGCAATTGTTATAGGCTGAATTCCACTGGGTGCCTGCGCACATCCTGTGAGAACAATGACCATCAGTGCAAGAAGTGGGAGAGATGTAGCTCTCAGATTAATTTTCAACGGTTCTTTTCCCCAAACATACTAGAAGATTGCAATTTCTCGTTAAGAGAAGGTGGAATGGGATCATATCCCCCGATAGTGAAAGGATTACACTTGAGAATTCTGCGAAAAGTGAGAGCGCATCCAGATACTAGTCCATAACGTTGGATGCTTTGCAATGCATACTCAGAACAGGATGGTTTATATCTGCACATCGCCGGCCTAAGAGGTGCTGTAGCCCTGTACAACTTGATTAATGTGATCCCAGCTTTTCCTGGCAGAGTAGCTAAATAATGAAATATTTTAGAAGAAACCGAATTACTATCTGTTTTCATGAATAGGATCCATTTGCAACATTCCCGCTCTGGATATGAGTTTCTCAACTGTTAAATTGAGATCACTCCAATTTTCGTCTTTAATCGCTGCTCTTGCGACGATCACTATATCTAACTGTACAGGCTTCAGATGATTTAGTTGAGAATGGATCGTTTCACGAAGCCGTCGTCTGATACGATTGCGTACTACTGCCGAACCAATCTTTTTACTTGTAACGAAACCAAATCGCATGTTTCCTGTCTCTGCAGATCGACGATAGAGATGCAGTACCACTGTCTCTGCTGCATAGGATCTTCCTTTCCTATACACAGTGCGGATATCTGCATTCTTGCAAAGTCTGAACTTTTTAGGAAGCATACCCTCTGGCTAACTACCGTGTTCCGGTGACAATCTCATTACGACAAGAAAGCGCGAACGGTTTCCCATTCGCGCACTAGAGATCTATGTGTGTTGCGCAGGCACATGCCAGCACTACTTGATTAGTAGTAATCTGCCCTTTTGGCGGCGTCTGCGGAGTACGTTTCTGCCATCAAGTGTAGACATGCGTTTTCGGAAACCATGTACACGTTTGTGGCGTCTGTTATGCGGTTGAAAAGTTCGCTTCATAAGACAGGGTTATTCCTCCAGATGTTGGAGTTATTATAGCATAACAGTTTGGGTGTTGTCCAATTCTGCGACAGTGTGCTTGCCAAGCACTTGATGACTTAGATGTGTGTATAAGGAGGGCAATTGCTGTCTCTTTACTGGTATCAGCCATCGTCTGTTCATTGAAACCACCATACAAGTCTGTTCTGTGCTTGACATGGGGTTCATTGATTAATAGTGCCCTTGAGGTTAAGCAGGAAGTGAGTGATGTTTACACTTGAAGAAACAGATTGTTGTGGAGAACAAATCGGAGAATCTACTTCTCTTAGGCGGTAAACAGTGCTTTGGATAGATCCAGGATCTTGTGAGCCACTTGTAGTTTTTCCATTTTAGGCACATCCAGCTTGCTACCATCCGGCCAGAAAACTGTTACGATATTCGTGTCTGATTCAAAACCGGCTCCTGGTAACATCACGTCATTAGCCACAATCATATCCAGTTTCTTACGAACCATTTTTGAGGAAGCATTCAGATCTAAATCTTCTGTCTCTGCAGCAAAACCCACTACTTTCTGATCCGCTCTCTTACTTTCAGCCAGAGTGGCTACTATATCCGGGTTCTCCTTTAGTGTAATGGTGATGGTTTGGCCTTCAGCCTTCTTGATTTTCGATGTTGAGGGAGTAGCAGGTGCGTAATCTGAAACTGCAGCCGCTGCAATGAGAAGGCTACACCCTGTGAAACGGGATTGACAAGCCTGCAGCATCTCTGCCGCTGTTTCCACTATAATACACTCCACACCTGCTGGTGGTGAGAGGTTAGTTATTCCAGAGACAAGAACAACATTTGCACCTCTTTTCACAGCTGCATTAGCAAGAGCATATCCCATTTTACCGCTTGACCTGTTGGATAGAAAACGCACTGGGTCGAGATGCTCACGCGTAGCACCAGCTGTAATGAGAATATGCCTGCCAGCGAAATCCTGCTCAACCAGCATCCGCTGTTCCATGGCCTGAACTATCTGGTCCACTGTAGCCAGCTTGCCTGTCCCTATATCCTGGCAGGCTAAGAGGCCCTCACCTGGTGGTACAATCTCAACACCTCGCGATTCCAGGATAGCAATGTTCGCTCTGGTTGCCGGATGCTCCCACATCACTGTATTCATGGCGGGTGCAACAAGCAGTGGGGTTGAGGAAGGGACAGCGAGCAGGCATGTGGACAGCATGTCATCGGCAAGCCCGTGAGCCAGCTTTGCCAGTATATTGGCAGAGGCAGGTGCAACCAGCACCAGATCAGCACTCTGTGCAAGATCAATATGAGCTATACGGTCAGCGATAGGCTCATCAAATACATCCGTGAAAACATGATTGCCCGTAAGAGCTTTCAATGTTGCCTCACCTATAAAATGTGTGGCAGATTCAGTGGTGACAACTGTTACATTTGCACCTAGTTTTGAAAGCGTGCTGCACAAATCAGCTGCTTTATAGGCGGCTATGCTACCGCTAACACCAAGCAGAATAGTCTTGCCATTCAGTGAACTCATTAGTTTACTACTCGAAGACGCTCTGCCTGAACAATGCATCTCAGCTCGTCTGCAGCTTTATTAATATCAGAATTCACAACTTTATAATCATACAGGCGAACGAGTTCGATCTCTTTCTTTGCAATGCTAAGTCTATCCAGAATTCTCTCTTCTGAGTCGGTACCTCTATTGCGTAGCCTTCTCTCTAACTCTTCTATAGACGGTGGTAGAAGGAAAACGAGAATGGCATGTGGTAATTTTCGTTTAATCTCCTGTGCTCCCTGCACTTCTATCTCCAGCAGAACATCTTCACCGGTCAGACATCTCGTTTCCACTGCCTCTTGCGGGGTTCCATAGTAGTTAGGGCCATACTGGGCGTACTCAAGAAATTTACCACCGAGTATGTCCTGTTCGAACTGCTCCTTGGAGAGGAAATAGTAGTCAGAACCGTCTACCTCACCGGGCCGGGGAGATCTGGTGGTAGCACTAATACTTCTATAGATGCCGTCCGTTGTTTTTAGCAGCATCTTAATCAGTGTGTCTTTGCCAACTCCAGAGGGACCGGATACCACAAAAATCCGACCTCTCTCACAGTTTGTTTGAGTGTTGTCCATGTGTAAATTATGCCATATTTACCAGGTGTAATCAGTGAAAATGAATGCGATCTGTATGGAAGTGAGAATAGAAGGATATCAGCAACCAGATTCAATGTATTCCCAGAATAACTGGATGAACAGTGATGTTGAGTTGCTATAGAGACAGGATTTGATTATTAGTGCGAAACACTGTATTCGAGCAAAACTGTTATTAATAGCCACCAAACTGACACGGATGATGAGAAAGAACCAAAATCCTTTAATCGCTACGTGAGCGACTCTGAACTATTGTATCTAAGCAGATGATCAAGACGATATCGGCAACTGGAAATTTCAATAGCTGTGTCCATATCATAACTTCCTTATTAGCAGTACTGACTGAATATGTTGGTAACACAGATGTAGTCAGGTTAGCAGATGAATGGTGCGTCAGAACCATGATGATAAGTCAATCATTTGGAACTGTAACATAGTGCTACGAGTAGTTTTAAAGCTTCCTGACTGAATGATATTAGCTATAGTTGAACACGGACCGGATGTAGTATCAGACAGAAAAAACCTGGTTTGGAAAATATTTCACAAACCTATTGACAGATTAATACTTTGTTGTTATACTCATATTAATTTAGACTTCAGCTAGAATTGTGCATATCTGTACTCTCTAATTAGTCGTCTAGGCAGTATCCAGCCACTAGAAATAGAAAAGGTAGAATGCACGACTTTATAAACGCTCAACGCATAATTTTGTCATCTCTCTTTATCGCAAATTCATTCACTATCACAGTGTAATTCGATTTCATACTAGTTCCAAGATTTTGCAGTTCTTAGCACTGATAAGACTGTTTCGCTTAAATATCACTTTAAAAAAGACTTCTTCATTCCTTCATCTTTTATTATCATCTATCACCCATATTCAGCAATCAATATCATATGGAGTTGATAGATGCTAAATTTGCTACGTAAGCACTGGATCACATTTTGTATGGTTGGAATTGCCTGTTTTTTAGGTGTGCAGATTTGGCAGTTATGGCAAAGCACTGTAATGCCAGATGTTCCTGGTATTAAATGGGCAAAATATAAAGAAGTGGCAGCAATCTGTTATCTTCCAGACTGTGGTTGCGGAATTACAGCCGAGGAGTTAGTACGTGTCATTGACCATGTCCCACCTAAGCTAATGCATAAACTTGCTGTATTGAACAAAACAGAAGTTTTACTGATCAAGAATGGTCACACCGTCCGCTTAGCGAATTGTGAGTTTGATTTCAATCTCTTTTTCCATAGGAACGCATATGCTAAATAAATTCAAAAAATATTCACGGGCGCAATATTTTATTGCATTACTTTATATGATACCAGTTGTGGTAATAGGTGTGATGGGATTTGAATATTATCTTGCACATAGACCATTAACCGGGTCTCAGATTGCAAGTATGCAGGCTGATACAGTAGATAAAGAGTTTTCAATTGATCTACAGATCAAATCATTGAAGGTCATTAGAAAAAAATTTAAGCCGTGGGTATTGCAACATCAATGGATGATGGATGATTTACAAAGTGTGAAGAATTTAAGTCCAATTGTGACTCAGATATGGAATGATGTACCTTTTGTTGCTTCATATCCTGTTCATGAGCCTTTTGATCGAACAGTTGATTACATCTATCAGCATCAGGAAATGCATATTATCCCGGCTAGGTTGTATGGTTTTTTATATACTTGGGTGGGAGATTATAAAGCACCTATTTATAGAGTTGTGAACGGTCAATTGGAGAAAATACCAGATCAGTCTTTATACAAAAATCGCTTTTCACAATTTTTCAAAATTGCTCAATATAATCATGATATCATCGTTGCTCAAATATTTTGTCCAGGAAAATATCATGCCCAATTATGGTTATCTGGAAAAATAACCGAAACTGTTGAGAATGAGGTACCTGTACGTGTGATATATAAGCATAAGGAGGTGATAGGTTCAAGGTTACAGACATCCCAATATCATCAAGTTTTCAAAAACTATTCTTTTACGAACTGAAGGACCAAAATGTACAAATATCTGAACTTAACATTAGCAACAATCATTGCTTTATTTTCTGGGATTATATTAATTCTCCATACTGATATTGTCCAGGCAAATACAACTGGCATTTGTCCTTATACGACAATTCCACCATGTCCGACTGTATCTGGATTTATTGAAGCTGATTGTAAAGATCTTGGGCAACTATCACCTCCTGAATATGCATGTGCTACTTCATTGACAAGTACAGGAGAAAAATGTTGCCAATATGAGGTTCACAGCTATCAGTGCTCATACTTCTATAACTCATGGATTGCTCCAGGAGGCCCTGTAGATCTAAATGGTCCTTACAATGGGTTACAACTAGTTGCATCTATACCAAATGAGGTGTGCCAAGACACTGCAAACGGTCCTGGAGTATGTGTTCCACCATACTAAAGCTGGTAGGTTCAATCAGAGTGGTTACCAAATATGGTATTACTCTGATTGAACCACGGATAGATGAAATTTTGATATAGAGGAACACGGCAACTTCTATGAAGGATGCTAAAGCTTTTACACTCGTTGAGTTGCTGGTGGTGATAGCAATTATCTCCATACTTGCTGCCCTCCTGTTTCCGGTGTTCCTGCGTGCCCAAAGTAAAGCACTTCAGACTGTATGTCTATCGAATATGCATCAGATTGGCCTTGCAATCTCTATGTATGATCAGGACTATGATGGGCTTTATCCTTATGGATTGGATCCAGCTGATAAGCATGAACCAAACCTATGGGCAGCTTACCCGGCATTCAATGCCCAAATCCCTCATCTTCCTATGCTGCATACAATTCTGATGCCCTATGTACATTCATCAGAAGTATTTCACTGCCCTGCTGATTCTGGTTTTCAAATTGATGAGCAGACTGGCGCGCAGATCGATCCTAATTCCAACCCACCCAATGCGGAACCTTCATCCTACAAGAAGTTTGGAACAAGCTATTTTTATCACACAGTTCTGTGCGTACTTCATCTGAATGACTCTTCACTCCCGTATCCGTCTAAAACCCTCATTATGCAGGATGGGTCTGGAATGTGGCATGGAGGGCAATTTCATCTGGATCTTCGCTATAACACACTTTTTGCCGATGATCATTGTAAACTGTTAAACTACTACCAGCTGCAAGCCTCATGGGATGAGCCTGTGCAGTAGAGTTGTTGGATTCTATCATCGAACAGCAGAAGAGATTAAGTTCATTTCGCCTTGATGATAGATGCAGTGGAAATGTCTGAATTCGTCATTTTTCGGAGGAGCACAATTATGCACCACAAGTTAAGAAAATATACTGCTGTTCAATATCTCCAGGCAGTTCTAATTGTCACGCCTTTTATTCTTC
>JAJZFJ010000209.1 GCA_021805395.1 bacterium | reverse complement strand
AAGCACTGTGGTGAAAATCTTCGAGGGGATCGTTATTTGCAGGTGCGTAGTGAACTGTTGCGCTTGCAACCTCACCAATTGAGCTAATTGTCTGGGCTACCTGATCTTCAGTGGAGCGCAGGATACGCAGGTTCTGAATTGCCTCGGTATCGCCCATGTGTGCACCACTCAGCACATCGTCACCTGCGGATGTGGTTGCTGTGGTTTGAGCAGGAAGATTTTCACTGAGCAGTTTCATCTGCCACTGATCATGATCCTGTTGTGGAACCTCTATTTCTGCGCCACCCTGGGTAATGCGGTAGGGTACATTTGCTGCACTGAGCTTCTCAGTGATTGCATTGGCATCCTGTGCCGACAAGTTGGAGAATAGCGGTACATAGTCTGGGGTATCTGCCCAGGAGATGAAGCCAATAAGAGCTATTAGTAGACCGAATGATGCAACAACCACGATGATCTGGTTGTTGCGGCCAAGACGATCCCAGGTTTCGCGAGCACGTTGAGGCACTGTTCGATCCCTTCCTTTACCATTCTAAACAAAAAAGTGGATTATTCCTGTGCACAAACACGAAGATTTGGGCACAGGAAAACATCACATAGAGGTCTGCATTAGCTGTGTGTATGCGTCAGTCAACTTGTTTCTTACCTGAACTGCAAGATTGAGCGCTACGCTCGCTTCTTCCGAGGCAACCATCACCTTATGCACATCAATTGGCTCACCTGCAGCAAAGCGGGCTGCCAGATCATTTGCATGAAGCTGGCTCTGGTTCACCTGCTCCAGAGCACTCTTCAGCATTGCACCGAAGGTTTGATCACCAGTGCTGGATGAAGCAGTCTGTGGAGTACCCGCCAGGTTTGCAAGTGGAGAGGGGCCAATTGATTTAACAAAATCGCTTGAGCTGCCAATTGCGGAGATGGGAAGTGTAGACATATTAAAACTCCTTATGCACTGCCAATTGAAAGGGCTTTCATCTGCATCTGTTTGGCATCATCAATTGCAGTAACACCGCTCTCATAAGCTCTTGAGGTGGATATCATATCCACCATCTCCATAATTGGATTCACGTTTGGCATCTTAACAAAACCTTTGGCGTTTGCATCCGGGCTGCCTGGGTCATACACCTGCTTGAATGGGGTGCTTGTATCAGATGTTATGGAGTTCACCTGAACTCCCTGTCCTGGAAGTGGTGAACCAACCACACCACGAGCAGCAGACAGCATGGATGCGAAGCCGGAAGGCTGTCTTTCTGCAAAGGTAACAATCTGACGACGGTAGGGCTGACCATTGGCCGTGCGGGTTGTATTTACATTTGCCAGGTTATTACTTATAACATCCAGTCTCAATCGCTCGGCTGTTAAACCAGATGCGCTAATTTGAATTGCTGAACCTAGTGACATTTCTTGCCTTTCCAAACGTGACTATCGACCGAGAACGGCCGTCATCACATCTTTAAAATAGTTTGTGGCAGACTGCGCAATTGTTTCGTAGTGGATTGTATTCGTTGCCAGGTCTGCGTTTTCAACATCCGGATCCACATTGTTTCCATCAGTCCGTGTACTTGTGGTTGAGTCAGTAATGACTTTTGGTTGAATGGATGAGATGGGAGCCTGTGGAACTGCGAACATAGTGTTTGCGTTCTGTTTTAATGCTGCATCCAGACTGGACTCGAAACTGACAGTTTGACGTTTGTAACCTGGAGTGTTGGCATTTGCAAGGTTATTGGCAATCACCTGTTCTCGCATGGAAGAAGCATTTAATCCACCTGTGAGAGCCTGGAAATCTGCATTACCAAATATGCTATTGAGCATAAGTTGTCTCCTGAAGAAAATTAGGAATGAAGCCTGAAGAAGAAGTTCTCACTATGTGTAGCTTCCTCATCTATTCTCGGCTGCATGATCATAAATACTCAGGGGATAATTTTTCTTTGAAGAGAGGGAACAATTAAATTGAGACTGCCGTCTAAATATATGGAAAGCACGATTGACAATAAAAGGCTTTCGTTGAATGTAGATTTTAATGCTGATCATCAGACAGAATGAAAACCAAATAGAGTTTTAACTGAATATAGACAACTACATATCGAGAGCAGTTTTGATGCTGCTCACCTGTACGAACATCCGGTTGGGGAACCGGGTGTTCGTACTTTTTTATCTGCATGATTCCTGGATTGCTGCATTGAAACAGGCGAAGTTTATAAAGGATTCCACACGATCAGCCTTGGTTTCATCGCCGTGAAGCAAGAATAGCCCTCTTGTTTGAAGCTAGCTGCATAATGGATGCAGGTGTTGGTTCAGCCAAATCGTCATCAGTATGATTCTCTGGTATTGTATTATGTATCTCAGTAAACTCTCACATATATTGACGTTATGGGTTCCGTAATATATAATGAGGAACGTTGAGTGGCAGAGTGGCCATACAGACTTCCTGTACAGCAGGAAGGGTAAACTTAGCTAGGAGGTTGTTATCCTCATGTCACTCTTTGATGGTTATGACTGCGGTCAATTTTACGATGAGATGTTCCAAGCCCCTGGAATTCCTCGCAACCATTATTCTGCTCTGTATAAACGTCTCAATGAGTTTTCGGATGAAGAGTTTAGACGACGGTGCAGACTTGCAGACATTTCCCTGATGAATCAGGGGATTACGTTTGCTGTTTACGGTAATGAGAAGGGTGATGAGAAACCATGGCCATTTGATCTCATACCAAGAATCATTCCTGCATCAGAATGGGCAAGCATTGAAAAGGGACTAAAGCAACGACTTACTGCTCTCAACCTCTTCCTGAATGATATTTATCATGATCAGAAGATATTAAAAGATGGTGTAGTACCTTATGAACTCATTTTAGGTGCTAGTAACTATCGAAGAGAGATGATTGGTGCTGAACCACCGGGTGGGGTTTACGTTCACATTTGCGGTTCCGATCTGGTGAGAGATGGTAATGGTGAATACCTTGTTCTGGAGGACAACCTGAGAACGCCTTCTGGTGTCTCCTATGTGCTCGAGAACAGATTAATTCTTATGCGTCTGTTACCCCAGCTATTCAAATCGCTGGCTGTACGCCCTGTAGATCACTACACAACGCAGCTTCTCAATAATCTTAGAGCACTGGCACCCATAAACCGTCAGGATGATCCGGTAGTGGTTCTAATGACACCAGGTGTTCATAACAGTGCCTACTTCGAGCATTCCTTTCTAGCACAGCAGCTGGGAATAGAGCTAGTGGAGGGAAGGGATCTTTTTGTAGACGACAATCTAGTTTACATGAAAACTACTAGAGGTCCCAAACGAGTAGATGTGATCTACAGAAGACTGGATGACGATTTTCTTGACCCGCTGGTATTCCGAAAAACATCCCTTCTAGGGACTCCTGGGCTGGTGAATGCGTGCCGTGCAGGCAATGTATCTTTAGCAAACTATATAGGAACAGGCGTTGCCGACGATAAAGCTACCTATGCGTATGTACCTCAAATTATTCGGTACTATCTGAAAGAGGATCCAATTCTAAAGAACGTTGAAACCTATATCGGAAATAATCCCAGCGATCTCAGTTACATGCTGGATAATCTAGACAAATTAGTTGTGAAGGCAACAGATGCCTCTGGTGGTTATGGAATGCTGATGGGACCCCAGAGTACGAAAGTGGAGCAGATGGAATTTGCCCAAAAACTGAAGGCAAACCCACGCAACTATATTGCACAGCCGCTCATTGCCCTATCGCGAGCTCCCTCCTTAGTAGATGATCACTTTGAAGGAAGACATATTGATTTGCGACCATATATCCTTTGTGGTTCAGACGGAATTACAATTATCCCTGGCGGACTTACGCGCGTTGCACTGGTGAAAGACTCTTATGTGGTGAACAGCTCACAGGGCGGAGGCAGTAAAGACACATGGGTCTTAGCAGATGATCTCGCAGAGGAGGAGAGAAGGCATGCTTAGTAGACACGCAGATGCCTGTTACTGGATTGGAAGGTATGTGGAGAGGGCAGAGGCATCTGCCCGCATGATGGATGTTCACTATCATGCAGCCCTGGAAGCTCCAAATTCATCGCCCTTTTCACCAAATACCTCCCAACTCTGGAAATCGCTGCTGGATATTATGGGCACCTACGAAACCTTCATATCTCGCTACGAGTCGGAGAATGATAGGGCAGTTTTCCAGTTCTTTATCTTTGATATGGAGAATGCGAACTCAATACTTTCTACATGGTCGAGAGCAAGAGAAAACGCCCGCTCTATTAGAGAACAGATAGCATCGGAGATGTGGGAGAGTCTGAATATATCGTACATGCAGTTGAGAGAGTGGAATGTGGATGGCGTAATTGCGATGCCACATGCGTTCTTCCGCATGGTGAAGGACTGCTCACATCTCTTTCAGGGTATCTTAAATAGGACAATGTTAATGGGTGAAACCAGAGACTGGCTGGATTCTGGCAGGTTTTTGGAGCGTGCAAACCAGACTGCGAAGATGCTGGATGTGAAGTACCACGTACTTATACCTGAGAACCTTATAAGTGATCATGGTTCTCAGCAGCGGCTGAAAACTGAACTGGATACCCACAGCTGGATGGCTGTTCTAAAGTCTGTGAGCGCTTTTGAAATGTATCGAAAGACACATCAGGATGGAATAACTCCCGAGCATGTTGTCGATTTCCTGGTGCTAAATTCGCAGTTTCCCGCTTCTGTAAGGCATGGTATTGGAAGAGTTGAAGGATGTATTAAAAGAATAAGTGGAAACGCAGGTGATGCACCTAAATGTGAACCGGAGTTTCTTCTCGGCAAATTAAGAGCAGATCTCACCTATGCTTCTGCTGAGGATATTATGGAAAAAGGTCTTCACCAATTTCTGAATTCAGTTCTGGATAGATCTAATGCTATTGGCAGTGCAATACGTTCTACCTATCTTTCCTGATCGGGGAATTGCTCCCTAGGGTGGAATGAAGGAGAGAAAATTGCGCCTGAGATTAGTTCATACAACGCGATATAAATATAATAAGTATGCTATAGACAGTCAGAATGAGGTGAGATTAATGCCTATTTCTGACAGAGATCAGTCATGCCTGGATTACAGACTAACCATAGAACCTTCCACGCGAATTTTCTCATACGATCTTCCGGGCGGGAGGGTTCATCACTTTAGCCTGCTCTCTCCTCATAACTTCCTGTTTCTAAAATCTGAAGCTGTGGTTATAACGACCAGAAGTAATCCTTTTGCTGATCTGCAGCTGGATGTTAAAGATGTATCTTTTTATGAAGATGCAGCTAAAATGGCACCGTATTTCGACTACCTTGCACCCTCTCAACATGTGCCTCTGGATCCTGAAACAGACCGCATTGCACATCTGGCAAGAAAACAGTCTGGCGAGGGTACAGCATCGTTTCTGCTGGCATTAACGCGTTTACTGCATAAAGTGATGTCCTATGAACCAGGCAGTACCAGGGTGGATACCCCTTTGCGAGACGTGCTGGAGAACAGAAGAGGCGTTTGCCAGGATTTTGCACATCTTATGATAGCAATCTGCAGGAGACAGGGAATTCCTGCCAGATACATGAGCGGATATCTGTACACAGGTTCTCACCTGAAAGCAGAAGACAGCGCAAACACACCATGGAAATCTGATGAATCTGCTCAACTGCCAACTGAACAGCTCATTGGCGGCGATGCCATGCATGCATGGGTGGAATGCCTGCTGCCGGATGGAGTATGGCGGGGCTTTGATCCCACAAACAACCTTATGGCAGATTCTCACTACATAAAAGTGCATCATGGAAGAGACTATGCAGATGTAGTTCCTATAAGAGGGGTTTACAGAGGGATAGGGGAGCATGTGATGGAGATTGCAGTGCGTGTGATCAGTGAGCCTTCAGAATGAAGAAAATAGAAGCTATCATTCGTCCAACCCGTCTGGAGCCAGTGAAGATCGCTCTGGGAGAGATTGGAATAAATGGCATCACCGTGGAAGACGTGAGAGGCTCTGGCAGAGTTAGCGGGAAACGTGAGAGCTTTCACGATAGAGAGTACATTGCTGAGATGGCGGTGAAGGTTAAGCTGATACTCGTGATAAGGGATGAAGACCTGCAGGAGGCAATTGATACCATACTGCACTATGCACACACCGGAGAACCAGGTGATGGCAAGATCTTCGTCTATCCCATGGAGGAGGCAATTCGTGTGCGAACTGATGAACGAGGGGAAGATGTACTGTAGGGGACTGAAGAGTGGACATTACCAACTGCGTAATATCCACTCATCTGTGAACTAGGATGCAGCAATGATGGCGGCAAAGTCAGCAGCTTTCAGGCTCGCGCCACCCACAAGTGCTCCATCTATATTTGGTCTGGAAAGCAGATCCGCAGCATTATCGGGTTTTACACTGCCTCCATACTGGATACGAATAATCTGTGAGGCTTCTTCCCCCAGGCAATCAGCAATCGCTTTTCGAATTACTCCACAAACTCTATCGGCCTCATCGGCTGCGCAAACCTCACCTGTTCCAATTGCCCAAACCGGCTCGTAAGCCATTACAATTTGAGATGCCTGTGAGGATGAAAACCCAGCAAGAGCTTTCCTGGTCTGATCTTCCACAATGCGGTCTGTATCTCCCGCATGCCTTTCGGTGAGAATCTCACCGACGCAGATAATCGGTATTAGCCCTGCATTCACAGCGGCATGGGCCTTTTTGTTCACAATGGCGTTGTTATCCCCAAAATGGAGAAGTATTTCCGGAGTGAAATCAGGCTCAGGAACGCCAAACCGTGCTCTTCGCTCAGAATGCCCTACAATCACATACCTGCATCCCAGCTCTTTCAGCATGGGAGCGGATATCTCTCCAGTATAGGCACCTTTGTCTTTCCAGAACATATCCTGTGCACCCATTGAGATGATTGTGGAACCAAGAAGCGACTGTACCAGAGCGAGTGCTGTGTATGGAGGACAGATTACCATATCTGTTCTGTCTATGCCTGATAGCCTGGGGATGCAGTCCTTAACCAGTATCTCAGCCTCTGCCAGGTTACCATTCATTTTCCAGTTCCCAGCAATAATTGGTTTGCGCATTGTAACTAACCCTTATCCTGCAATGCATTCACACCCGGTAGCGGCTTGCCTTCCAGGAACTCGAGGGAGGCACCACCGCCTGTGGATATGTGTGTCATCTTGTCGGCAAAACCCATCTGCTGAACTGCGGCAGCTGAATCGCCTCCACCGATAATAGTGATAGCGTTTGATTTCGAGAGAGCATCTGCTATGGCACGTGTGCCAGAAGCGAATTTTTCGAATTCAAATATTCCCATAGGACCGTTCCACACAACTGTGCCTGCCATATCAATTGTTTTCTTGAACAGCTCAACAGTTTCAGGACCAATATCGGCACCTTCTCTGTCTGATGGAATCGATTTGGCCGATACAACCGTGGTGTTACATGCTGCTTCACCATCGGAGAACGGGTTATGATCTGTTGTAACAACATCCACGGGCAGCAGAATCCTGCCATTCGCTTTCTCTAAAATTTCCTTGCAGAAGTCTATGTTACTGGTATCCAGCAGAGAGTTTCCAATTTCGTATCCCTGGGCTTTCAGGAATGTGTATGCCATGCCACCACCGACAATCAGCGTATCTACTTTCTGCAGCAGCTGCCGTATAACGCCTATCTTGTCTTTCACTTTAGCGCCACCCAGAATGGCGACGAATGGTCTTTTTGGCTCGTCCAGTGCACTTCCAAGGTAGTCGAGTTCACGCTGCATAAGGAAGCCAGCTACGCCTGGCAGTATGTGTGCAACTCCTTCTGTGGAGGCATGTGCCCTGTGTGCTGTACCGAATGCATCATTGACGTAAATGTCTGCCAGGTTTGCCAGTTTCGCTGCAAAGGCGGGGTCGTTCTGCTCTTCTTCGGGATAGAATCTCACGTTTTCAAGCAGCACAACCTGTCCATTTGTCAGACTGTTAACAGCTTTCTCGGTGGCTTCGCCTACACAGTCTGGAAGCAGCTCTACTTTTTGTCCCAATAGTTGAGAAAGGCGTACTGCTACCGGAGCGAGTGTATATTTTGGAGTCACACCCTTGGGACGGCCCAGATGGGAGACCAGAACTACTCTGGCGCCATGCTCTACGAGGTACTGGATGGTTGGGAGGGCAGCCCGAATGCGTGTATCATCTGTGATATCACCTTTGTCATCCTGGGGAACATTAAAATCTACGCGGCACAGAGCCCTTTTACCTAAGACATCAATATCACTAATGGTTTTCTTGTTCATTTTACTCTTCTTCAGTGAAAAGAGCAGGGATAAGATCCCTGCTCTCTATCAGATACAGGTTAGAGACGTTCTGCTATGAATTGGGTAATATCGGCAATTCGGCTTGCGTAACCCCACTCATTATCATACCAGGCAATTACTTTCACAAAATTGCCACCGACAGACATTGTGTCTACGGATGAGAATATGGATGAGTGTGGATTGCCTTTAAGGTCGGTGGAGACCAACTGCTCATCAGAGTATTGTAGAATGCCCTTCATTGCACCGTCGGCATATTCTTTTGCAACTGCGTTAATCTCTTCGGGGGATGCATCCTTTGCTAAAAGTGCAGTGAAGTCGACCACAGAAACGGTTGGGGTTGGTATTCGGAATGCCATCCCATGGAATTTGCCTTTTAGTTCAGGAATAACCAGACCAACGGCTCTTGCAGCACCAGTTGCAGCGGGAACAATGTTCTGAGCTGCGGCGCGTGCATCCCGGATGTCTTTTGCTGCAGTATCCTGCAGTTTCTGGGAGTTGGTGTAAGCATGAACTGTTGTAAGCAAGCCCTTTTCAATACCGAATCTGTCATTCAGAAACTTGGCTACTGGAGCAAGACCATTTGTTGTACAGGATGCATTTGAGATAACATGATGGCTGTTCGGATCATATTTCTCCTGGTTTACACCAAGAACAATGGTGATGTCTTCGTTTTTAGCTGGTGCGGAGATAATAACTTTCTTAACTCCGTGCTCACGGTGGGCAACCGCTTTGGTGGCATCTGTGAAGAACCCAGTTGATTCTATAACAATGTCACAACCAGCCTTGTCCCACGGAATTGCTGCTGGGTCGCGCTCAGCAAACACTTCTATCTTCTGGCCGTTTACCAGAAAATCTCCCTCTTCTGCTTGTACGGTTCCGGTAAATGGTCCATAAGTGGAATCGTATTTGAAAAGATGTGCATTTGTTGATGTGTCTGTTAGATCGTTAATTGCTACTACCTGAATAGTATCCGGGTGTCGGTGAAGTATTGTTCTAAGGGCAATTCGCCCAATTCGGCCAAATCCATTAATGCCTACGCGCACTGTCATGATAATTAATCCTCCATTGGAAGCCGTGATGATAAAATAAGCTTACTAGAACTATTCTAGCATGATTTGCAAATATGGGTCAATCAGTGCATATACAGACAGTTAACTCAGTTACTCCAACTGCTGTCATCGGGAAGAGTGAATGGAACAGTAATGACGAATTTAAGCTTTTCGTTATTACATGTATTGTATTCAATTGATCCTTGGAGCATTTCGGCGAAACGTTCGCTAATAGCAATGCTCTGGTTCCATTCACCATAACTGGTTGTATCTTCCTGAACAGTTTTACCCCCAGTATCATTTACGGTATTGGATACAGATGGAAGGTGATCAATTTGATTTCCCATCAAAGTGAATTCTATTCTGTTGTGGTCCAATAGACGTGCGGAGAGATTAAACTGGCCATTCGTTGACATGGATCTGATGAGTGTTGACCCGAGTGTGAACAGGATATGACGGATTAGGTTGGCATCCGTAATGACATCCGGAATATACTTTGGTGTAGCAATATCCACAGATATGTTTTTTTGGCTGGCTTTAAGCTTGAAAACAGGAATGAGATCGGTAATCACGTCGGAAATATTTCGTATTCTCTGCGCAGTCTTCAGATTACCTTCAGCAAGAGAAAGGATATCCAACAGGTTATCTGTACTTTCAATGGATGTTCTGGCAGCCTGCTCAATCTGGGTAATAACAGCTTTCTGTTTATCATTCAGCGCTCCATAGGTCTCTTCAGAAAGCAGTTCTGCCAGACCAATAACTACCGTAAGTGGGGTGCGCAGATGATGAGAGGCACTCGAAATGTACTGGGTTGTTGCCTGCTTGAGTGCAAGATGTTTCTCAAGTACTTGCTCTTTTTTCTGATGAGTATCTATCTGGAGCAGTGCTACTCGAGATGCAACTACTGAAAGATAACCTGTGGCTGCAGAGATAATATATGGGCTAATGTGGTTCTGATTTAGTTCCCGGTGAATTTCAAGGTCTAGCAAATGCAGGCAGTGGTAGGCATCTGGCCACCCTACCGATGAAAGCAGAATGGAATGGACTACACTTCTAGATGCTATGCATATATTGGAAGCTTCTTCCATATTGAGAATTGGAACCATGGGATCTGTAACAGAATCACATTCCAGAAAGGAGGCAAGTTCCTCAACAGTCTCCTGCATAACCTTATAAATTTTCCCGTTTGGTTCGAACTCTACACCTGAAAACTCTGGATGTTTCAATCCTAGCGCGGTATGCCAGCGTTGTACAATAAGGTCTCGACTGGATCTTAAAATACTCCAGGCATCTTTATCAAACTTTTTCAATATCATATCCTATGAACGAGAAAATACAAGATTCTCTGTTTCTAACAATGTGTTATTCATCAAACAGCAGTCGAAAAGAACCGATTAAAGTCCGCCTATTTTCTCTCTGCAAAAACCCTGTTTCCAATAATGGAAATGTTGTACTCTGTTAGCATTTTTACTGCACTAACAATTGCCAGATGCTCGGCATTCAATACTCTTTCGGAAAGTGATTGAACTGTATCTGAGTCATCAACTGGTACACACTTCTGAACTAAAATTGGACCAGTGTCGTAATTTTCATCAACAAGATGCACAGTGCAGCCACTTATCTTCATACCGCTATCCAGCACGGCCTGATGGACATGTTTCCCATACATTCCCTTCCCCCCAAAAAAAGGCAGGAGGGCAGGGTGGACATTTAGTATACGTTCAGGAAAGGCCGATACAACGCAGGATGGCAGTTGGAAAAGGTAACCAAGCAGGCATATTATATCAATGGAGTGAAGAGCAAACAGGGAGTTTAATGACTTGCCATATGCTTCTGAATCACCATGGAAGTCTTTCGGTTTGCAGATGGCGGTTGTAATTCCTTCTGCATTCGCTCTGGAAATAGCAGGAGTATCTTCTCTGGTTCCCACAACCAGTTCAACGAAAGCCTCTATCTGCTTAGCTTTAGATGCATCTATAAGAGATTGAAGGTTAGTACCTCGCGAATGTCCTGAGACCAGCACAGCAATTTTTACTGGAGAGTGGGAGAAGCTCGTCACACAGTGATCCTATACATTGCCCTAAAGCAGTTATTTCTATACGAATTATACCCTTGATGAATGAGTGAGTGGATAAAAAATGAGAGTGGTATACTTAGAATAGTCAAATCTAGAAGAGGTATGTGCTGTGCCGAATACAGTGCCCAGGACTGTTCTGCAAAACCAGAGACGTGCTGCAAGGATAGGATTTTACTTGCGATTGACCATTCTGATTACCGTGGGAGCAGGTATAGCCTGGTTAATGTGGTACTCTCCGATGGCTGTCAAAAAGCATCAGAATCGGATTGAGATCACTCGATGAGCAGCAACCCGAGTTCATCTAAGCCAGGTGTCAGACTTGTTGAACCTGGCACAGTTTCCAGTTCACCTCTTTCAGACAAGCTGACTACGAGGCAGCTGCTTCCCGTTCTCCTCATTTGCCTGCTTGGTTTAGTTGTGCGGCTGATTGGTCTGCGATGGTCGTTGCCAGATGCTGCTCATCCTTTTTCAACGTATCATCCCGATGAAGTGGTGAATTTGGGGGTAGCACGCACTGTCAACTTCATACAGGGCAAGATAGATATTAAGTACTACAACTACGGGTCACTCTACTTCTATCTTGTCGCGATTGTGATGGATATGGGCAAGACCTATGGCTTTGTATCGAAGCTGGATGCAGCATCGTCTATCCAATCACTGGCAGCTCATATGGATGGTCTATTCCTGTCTGGCAGGCTTGTCTCTTTCCTCTCTGGCATCTTCACCATTCCGGTTGTATATGCTATTGGCAAGCGACTTGAAGGACATCGTGTAGGTTTGTATGCATCACTTCTCTTTGCCTTAACTCCGCTATCGGTGGTGGATTCCGATTTTTTTACTGTTGATTCTACTGGCGTGCTTTTTGTGGCACTGGCACTGCTGTATGCTCTTAAGATGTATGAGGATGGTGCTCTTAAAGAGACAATTGCAGCGGGTGTTTGGGTAGGTTTGGCATCTGCAACCAAATATAACCTGGGAATGGTATTAGTTGCCCCAGTTCTTGCATTGATGCTGGGAAAAATGAACAGGAAGCTATTGAAGCTGTTTTCACTTTGTCTTAGCAGTATCCTGGCTTTTCTCATAGCCTGTCCTGGTTGTTTTATGCACTTTCAGGAGTTTTGGTACGGGATTCCGGGAAACCCCCAAACGGGCCTTGCCTACGAACTCTTTGTGCATTCAAGAACTGGACATGGTCTGCTTTTTGTGAACACAGGACCAGGATGGTGGTATCATCTGATAATATCCCTGCCATGGGGATTAGGTATTCTAATGGAGACTGGTTCCATTTGCGGACTACTGTTTGTACTCCACCGTCGAAAGAAGCCTGATTTAATCCTGGGCGTATTTGTGGTTTTCTTTTTCCTGCTCACATCTCTTTCTGCAGTGAGATTTGCCAGGTACATGCTTCCACTAATTCCAGTATTTGCGGTTATGTTTACTCAGCTATGTTTTACATGTAGTGAGAGATACAGACTGCCGGGTAAATCTATATTTGTTCTGGTATTAATGGCCACAGGCATCTATACATTTTCATTGGTACACTGTATGGCTACAACACCCCCCCAGGATAGATCGGCATCCTATATAAATGCTCATATCCCGCCAAAGGGTACTGTAGCATTCGCTACCCTTCCCTGGTTTTACTCTCCTCCACTATCACCCCTGTTTGGAGCACCAGATCCCGCGAACAGAAGGCGGGCAGCAACAGAGAGTAAACGGTTTACTTTGGTACTTCCTGAAACTGACTGGGATGAGAGCGTGCTTACTCCAACACCAGATGCGGTAGTTGTCTCCAACTTTGAGACGATGCATCCACTCCGACTGCATCAGAAACCAGCCATTAACTTTATGAATGCCCTGAAAGCATATCGAGCACACGTTTTCAGTAAAGGCATATTGTGGTGTGGTCCGCCTGAGGGTACCATCATACCGGATGACATTCTCTATATCTGTCCTACTATAACTGTTTACACACCTCCGCAAAAATAGACGATAGACAACTGTCTGAGATTACTGGATGGTGAAACCTGCTATGCGTACAATACGTAATAGCCAAGTTGTTTTATTGGTTCAGACGCGATATTATAAGATCTTTAAGCACTATTCCGTGTCATACACAGGAGGATCCATTGCGAAAAGTATGGATGATAGCTGGTGGTTTAGCATGTGCGGCTGCACTCTCTGGGTGCCATACACCGGGAGCAACTGGTGCTACCTCTCAGCAGGCTGAGGTTGTTTCAATAGGAGATGTTACTGAGAAAGTGGTGGCCGACGGAACCATAGAGCCCTTCTCAAAAGTGGACATCAAATCTAAAGTTGCCGGGCGGGTTCTTCGTCTCTATGTACATGAAGGTGCACTTGTACACAAGGGGCAGGTGCTGGCTAAAATTGATACAGAATCAACCGATGAGCAGGTTAAAGCACTTCAGGCACAGCTAGCAGGAGCGGTAGCGCAGGAAGGCTCTTCTGTGCAGAATGTGAACTATCAGAAACAGCAGACCTCTGCCATTATCGCACAGGACATGCAGAATGTGGCGTTAGCTAAATCTCAGCTTCAGCAGGCCGAAACACTGGCTCATACCCAGCCCAGCCTCACCAAAGAATCCATACAAATTGCGCAGTCTAATCTGAATGCAGCCGAAAGTAACCTCAAAGCACAGCAGTCAACACTGGATCTGATGGTTAAGACAACCGATCCAAATAATGTGGTTTCTACCCGGGCAGTTTATTTGCAGGACAAGGCTCAGGCAGCTAATAACCTGGTTAATCTTAACAGGGACAAAGCACTCCTCAAGTCAGGATTTGTATCAGAACAGCAGGTGGATGCCGCCCGAACAACTTACATCGTTTCAGAATCTCAGCTTGCCGATGCCAAACAGAAGCTGGATAATATTAAGCAGGCAAATGCAATTCAGGAAGCAAGCCAGCGGAGTTTGGTGGCTGCAGCACAGGCTCAGGTGGAACAGGCTGCGGCATCGCTTGCTCAGGCAAAAGAGGACACATCTCCTGTCACACGGCAAGACGCAGTAATTCAGGCAAGGGCATCTCTGCAGCAGGCAAAGGCGCAGTTACTTGCTGCCAAAAGTAACCTGGTACAGAATGTGATGAGGAAATACGATGCCGCTGCCGCTGCTGCGAATGTACAGCAGATTCAGAACCAGCTTAACCTGCAGCTGGTACAAAAATACGACTCCGTTCTCTATGCACCCATGACCGGAATTATTACCAAACGGTATGTTGAAGTAGGGGATCTCATCGAATCCGCAATCAGCTCCTTCTCATCAGGAAATCCCGTGTATCAGCTGGCAGACCTGAATACGATGCTTGTTAAGATCCTTGTGAACGAGGTTGATATCGACAGAATAAAATCTGGCATGCTTACAAGAGTGACCGTAGATGCAGTTCCTGGAGTGGTATTTTATGGCAGGGTTGATAAAATAGCACCCGCAGCAGCTAACTACACTTCCTCCTCCAGTTCCAACTCAACTTCAGACAACACCAAAGAGGTGATACGTTTTCCTGTGGAAATACGCATTGACCATGCAGACCCCCGGCTAAGGCCGGGTATGAGCGCTCAGTGCACAGTAATTGTTGCCTCCAAACATAAGGTGATGCGAATACCAGCAGACTGTGTGAGCGGCACTTCGGATCATACCACTGTTCGCGTGATAGTAGGATCTGCAGATGCCAAACCACTAAATATTCAGACCAGACAGGTGGTTCTGGGTATTCGGAGTGCCAACTATGTTGAGGTGATATCTGGACTTAAGCCAGGGGACCGTGTGCTTCCAACAGCATATACAGGGCCAAAAATACAAGGTTTTAATGTCCAGGCTGGTTAGCTTTTAAGGACTTAATATGTCAATTATTCACTGTATCAAGATTGCTTTAGAAACGCTGCGGGCAAATAAACTCAGATCAGCACTCACCATGCTGGGCATTATTATAGGCGTGAGTGCAGTCATTCTCATGGTTGCTATTCTCCAGGGACTGTCGCACCGGATAGCAGATCAGTTCAAGAAGTTTGGCTCCAATCTCATTATCGTTGCGTATCAGCCAGACAGCAGCAGTAATAAGGGAAGAGTGATTGATGGCTTCAGGATGAGTGACGTGAGAGCTATTCAGGATGAGTGCAGTCTTGTCCATGATGTGTCACCAGAGATGACTGTGAACTCTGCGAATCTTCAGCATAGTGGATTAAGTATGCAGGGGAATGCTGTGGGTGTGATGCCAGATTATGCTTCACTCAAAAACGTAACTCTCTCTTCTGGAAGATTCGTCTCACAAACAGATAGTGACACATGGGCACAGGTGTGTGTACTTGGTAGCAAGGTGGCATCCAAGCTGTATGGCACGACTGATCCTTTGGGCCATGAGTTGAATGTGAATGGAATCCTGTTAGAGGTAGTTGGGGTTGCCGAGGCAAAAGGAAGATCGTTTACGGGTGACGCAGACAAGCAGATATTCCTGCCTCTCACAACTCTCCAGCAGAGGTTTCTGGGAACCAATACGGTCGACTCTATTAATGCGCGCCCGAACTCTATGGCAGACATGAATGCTGCCAAGGAGCAGATCTGGGAGTGTCTGGAGAGGCGCTATCCTGATGTGCCTGGCATTAAGGTAGACAGCCTGGATCAGGTGCTGGCAAGCATAACCTCTGTATTTGCCATGTTTACGCTTGTACTTGGTGGAATAGCAGGTCTGGCACTGCTGGTCGGTGGTATTGGCATTATGAACATCATGCTGGTTTCGGTGACAGAACGTACGCGAGAGATTGGGGTGAGGAAAGCGATTGGAGCAAGGCGGCGTGATATTCTGAGGCAGTTCCTCATAGAATCGGCCACGTTGTCGGGAGTTGGAGGCTTGAGTGGTGTAATTATAGGGACTTTAGGTGCCTATGTGTTAGGATATCTCACCACTTTCATTCCACAATTTGCCAACAAGTCAGGCGGGACCAAAGGCCTGGCAATCTATGTTCCACCGTGGATTGTGATTGGTGCGTTTCTATTCTCAGCGGGTGTGGGAGTGTTCTTTGGAATGTATCCAGCCATCAGGGCTTCCAAGCTGGATCCTATACAGGCATTGCGAACGGAGTAGGAGACATTGCAAACATGCCTCCGACAGGAATCGAACCTGTGGCCAACCGCTTAGAAGGCGGTTGCTCTATCCGCTGAGCTACGGAGGCGAGGAGAAAGCGGGAGACGGGAATCGAACCCGCGTCATCTACTTGGAAGGCAGAAGCTTTACCATTAAGCTACTCCCGCAATGGAAACAGTGTATCATGCAGAAGGCTGACCCGTCAAGAGTAGGGCATCAAGTTGAAGCTCCAAACGTTATATGAATTATGGTAGTACATTGTGCATATGAAGGTATTACTCCGTTATTGTATATAGGTAAGCTGAGCCATAGTGTGAGTGATTATCCCGCGGCTTATAGCCGGTGGTATGAGATGTTATATTGCCATGAGGATGACACCGAATTTGCCATTGAAAATTCTGAATGTAGTGAACTGAATGTTAACCAATCAATAAATCTCGCAACTGTATAGTACATTAGTCAGTACCCAATCGCGACCACAAAAAAATACTGTAGACATCATAAATATCTGAAACCATAACAGGTATTCTATGTCTGAATAGTTTATTATTTCCTTATAAGTTTCTGGATATTGCCATGCTATCTTCAGTCCAAAACGATACAAGCTCTCGCTCTAGCATGCCAAACTGGCTAACTGGAAGAGGCGTACCTACCAAAAGGCACAAAGCTAAGCAGACACATGGTCGCCTTGCAGCTCAGAAAATACCATCCAGTATGTTAGCAGGTCAGAGCTATGGTGTAAGTGTTAGCATGATGAACATCGGCTCTACCACCTGGATGCCAACTACCCTTCATAATCTCGGCTCCCAGGATCCTGAAGATAACGAGATGTGGGGTATGGGCCGAGTTATAATGCCTGTAGCCTCAGCAGCTCCCGGGGACACTGTGGAGTTTGTGTGGACTGTTACCGCACCGCTCACACCAGGCAGCTATGCGTTTCAGTGGGAGATGGTGCAGGACGGAGTCGAGCACTTTGGTGACTTCAGTCCGCTTGTGACTGTGACAGTTGCAGCCAGTGAACTTGGCGTGCCTGACGGCCTCCTGAATGCTGTGTGGGACAGTGATAACCTGCTGCTGGAGCTGGATGGTGCTCTGTCTACTACTGGCAGGTATACCGATTCCCCTGGCATGTGGGGCGGGCTGGTGTCGGAATGGCAGTCGGCGCAGCTTATCAATAGCTGGGATGCAGCAGGCTCGTCGTTCTATGGCTACGACAGCCAGAGCAGCACCCGGCTGCTCACCAACGCCTCAGGGGTGGTTACCGACAACTACGCCTACAGGGCATTCGGCACCGAGTGGCATAGTGGAAACGGCAGCAGGAACTCCTACCGGTACGTAGGGCAGTATGGCTATTACCGAGATTGCGCAGCCATGCAGTACGTACGCGCACGGTACCTGGACGTACAGGCAGGGAGGTGGGTAAGCCAGGATCCGATAGGCTATGATGGCGGCGACTGGAACCTGTACAGGTATGTGGGGAATGAGGTTGTTGGGAGGCAGGATGCCAGTGGACAGCATCCTGCCATAGACCCGAAAACAGGATGTTGGAAAAAAATCTATACAGACACATCTCAAGATAATACTAAAAATCA
>JAJZFJ010000153.1 GCA_021805395.1 bacterium | reverse complement strand
AAGGAAACAGACTGTCGCGTCTAGCCCGCGCAGGTGGGCTTTGGGATCTCAGCACGGTACTTCAGTGCCGTGCACAAATGCGACTCCACCCACCGGGCTGCGCCATCCCCCTCCTCCTGGCGCATGCTGCTGCATGCTGAAGGAGGGGGAGACAGTGCGCCTCCTGATGCCGTATGCAAACAATGCTGTATATAACCAACTCGCATGTGCCACGACCGGTTAAAACCGGTCGCTGGCGGGCTAACCGTCCGCCTGCGCGGACGAGATGCGACGGACTGTAAACCTTACGGGCTTAACTACTGAGCGTGTAGGCAATGCCAAGCACCAAATCCCACATTGTAATAGTTCGCACTCTGCCCACCCGCGCAGGCGGGTGCTGTCGACCCAGGGAGGCGATTCATCCCTTCCGGGGGCGCGACGTAGTCGCGGGGAGTGGGTCAAAAAGCGGCTGGCGTCACCGTAAACCGCCCGGATTTGCGGCAATGCCTAAAGACATTGCCTGGGAATCACAAGCCCCCTGAAGGGGGCTGCACTATCCCTGCTTAGGGGTAACGTTACCCCATTGTAGGAAATCCCTAGCCGCAATGGGTCGCGCTCTGCCCACCCGCGCAGGCGGGTGCTGTCGACCCAGGGAGGGGATTCATCCCCTCCGGGGTCGCGACGCACTTGCGGGGAGAGGTGCCGAAGGCTGGGAAGCAGTACGTGTAGTCCATAGGCAATAGCGAACAAGGAAACAGACTGTCGCGTCTAGCCCGCGCAGGTGGGCTTTGGGATCTCAGCACGGTACTTCAGTGCCGTGCACAAATGCGACTCCACCCACCGGGCTCCGCCATCCCCCTCATCCGGGCGCACCCGGCTGCATGCTGAAGGAGGGGGAGAATAGTGCGCTTACTGGTATCCCATCTAGTAAAGCCCTTATGCCTTCTTGATGTAACGCATTGGAGGTCGAGTGTTTCGCCCATGCCCCTTCGGGTTTATGCCTCCTAAATAGAGTGCTGTGGCATAAACATCGCCATGATCTGGAAGCCATGCCTCCTTCGATGGAACTCTACCCGGTAGTACTTCACCCGACACAGGATGGAATGCAGTGTCCATGCTGCCGTCTGGCATGAGAGGGATAGGCAGGTGTGTTTTATGCCCTACTCCACCCCACTGCGTATTTCCACGTACATTCGGGCCGAGGAATGCTGCTCCAGTAACATGCCAGTGCTGAGAAACATCCTGTCCATTTATCTGCTGCACTTTTTTGGGCATGGGGATATTCATAGACTGGATCCCTGAAACATCTCCACTGATGGTTCTTCCAAACTCTGAAGTTATCACAATGGTGGTGTAGTTCCATAGTGGTTTACCTGTTACATGATGGGGTGTGGTCTTAAGAAGCTCAACAAAACTGTTAAGCGGCTGCCAAAGCTGTTCATTCATCATCTGTAACTGGTCAGTTTGACCATAAGGAGTTTTACCATCAGCCGACCATAATGAGCCTCTTCCGCGGTGGCTGTCAAATTCTCGAATATTTCTAGATTCTATAAAGAAACAGGTTGAAAGCCCGGCTCGCATAAGCTCATATGCCATCATTGCCTGAACATTGGTAGCAGGTGTAAACTTGGTTCGAGCTTTATTATTGTTTACACTTGTATAGGTAATCAGCATGTCCTCAGGTTTCACCCTGAAGGTTTCCAGCAATACCGGGTCAGCAAACATCTTTTCCAGCATTGGTCGCTGGAGTCCACCCCCTTTTGCTTCCAGATTTTGATAGATTGAAAGGGCAGAGTTATAGCTTTTCACTGCTTCCATACTGCTGTCATGCATGATATGTGAAGAGATGTTATCCAAAAACCGCTCGGTCTGCTGGTTGGCCACACTGCTCGATGCAGTCTGCATACGCAACAAAAACTGTTTAAGATTTGCAGGTGTTCCAGCATAAATTGTGTGTGCCCAATCGGGACCAAGGTCTGCATAAAACCCTTTTCGACCAGTGTACTGTTGAGCATTCAGTTCCCCATCCGCCAGCCACCAGAACCATCCTATATTGGGGAGAAGATAGTGCTGCCCATACACCTCGGAGAAAGCCTGCATTACATCTCTCTCATCAGGCTCCCTGTCAGCCGCAATATCATAAGTATAGTGACCCATGTGGCAGTTTAATCGTTCACCCGAATGAAATTCACCGGTAGACATTGAACTTAGCACAGCCATATCCTGCATGAGGGTTTTGCCAGCCTCAGACAGGTAACCATATCTGATATTGTTGTTCTGATAGATTCCATAGTTTGCTTCCCCAAACTTAAGTACACGGTACATCTCATCAGAAATTTTATCATAAGGAAGTCTCTGGATTACATTATTGGGAGTAAGAAGAGGGCTGAACATATCGAAGCTCTCCCACCCTCCTTCAATGTACCAGTAGATCAGATAGTGCGGGTCTTCTGTCTCTTTTGCCCGGTCTGCCACCATCGATACTGTTTTGTTTCCCATGGTCGGGGCACCGTAAGCATTGAAATACGACAGGAAATTCATTGCTGAGAGTGATGCAGCAGAAACCACACCTTTTTTAAGCAGATCTCTTCTGGAAAATATTGAAGAGTTTCCAGGGTGCAATGCAGGAGCATTACTATATGTTATCTCTGGATCAATTTCACAGTCACCCGATGGTTCAATAAACTCATCCGACATGGCTTCTTCCTCTCTTCTCTCTCACCAGAGCTAAGCGTGAGGCTTTGCGCTCTGGTATGGAAGGTTGCGTATCTCCGTTAAGATACTGCTTGCTAAGCACGATTGCTTTTATAAGACCTCTGATATCGTAATGATTACTCTTTTCCGTATTCCACAAATGATGGTAGAGTGTACGTTCATCTGTATTGCAGCGCATCTCACGCCCAAAATAGAACACAAAATGGGTTTGTATAATGGTCCTTATATACCGCTCTGTATTGGCAGCCCCTTCTGCGAAAGCCTGCATACCTTCTCCTCTGAATGGATAGGAAGGCACCAGGTCCATATCAGAGTCGTTTATCAACTGTCCCTGGGCATCCTTGGGCTGATACAAACCTTCATCATTGAAACGGGCTCTCTGAAACTCCAGTGGTGTGATGATCTGATGACACTGAAAACAGACGGTACCGGGAGTCGTTGTGGATGTTGCGGTGATCCCCTCACGCATTCGAATGATCGCCTCAGGCACTACAAACACATACCCCAGGAATTTTTCGAGAACCTGTGCAGCATAATTGAAATGTGGCAGACCAGGTTTTCCATCAATGAATCCCTGCATTGTAAGTACACCGCTGTGGCCACAGTATGCCGGTCGTGATTCCACCTGCCAATCGGGAGTAATGGTGTAATCTGCTGTGAGTATCTGTTTGAAGGATTTGTGGTGTAGCATAATCCAGGTCCAAAGTCTCACCGGCTCATCGTCAACTGGTGATCCATGGCTCTCTAGATAGAGCCTAACCCGCCTGAAATAGAACTTGGCAAATTGAGAAGAAGACAGATATTTATCCACGAAACTGGAAAGCGGTGCACCTGTATCTAGAGCATGTATCTCTTCTCTGGTAGGAGGCCGTGCAACCAGATCCTGTGCTATTTTAACGAGTTGAAGCTGTTTCCTTACTACAGGATTTTTCTCTGTGGCAAGCGATAACGGACGTGTAAATAGAAAATCTGGATCCTTCACTAATGCCGCACAAAGTGTTACCCATGCTGCCTGCGATCCTGTTAATACAGGAGCAACAAAATGTATAGTTTGTGCGTGAGGATCTTGCAAATGGACCATTGGACCGCTAATCTGCTGCCAGGTGAACTGCAGGGGAGTATGCTGTACATTGAAACTGGCCGAAGCATCAATTGTTACCTCTGCTCCTGCTCTGGCACGAGCTGGACACGCAATTCGGATAATGGGTGAAGATTCTTGAGCATGAATCGTGACAGGTACACTCTCATCATTTTGAGCTGATCCTGGATATGCGAACTCTACACGATAGTACTTCTGTGGTCTCCAGTCATTTGAATCCGCAGATGGTTTGAACAGTAGACTCAGCTTTCCTTTACTGCCCTTTAAATCGGATAGAACACCAGGAGTTACTGGAGTGTATGCTGTACCATCGGGAAGTGTCCAGGGCTTCCAGCCTGCTGCACCCACAGCATCTTTGGCAGGAATCTGAACGGCTTTCCCTGCAAATTGTACATCTGGAAATGCATTTGACTTAGGCCTCCATGGTAAAAACCTGACGGTATCTGCAACTACATTCTGAAAAGTACCTGTGTTAGAGATTTCAATCCCATCGTTTTCACCAAATTTGAACAGAGGCTTAAAATTCACTGAAAGTCGGGTATCGTCAGATTCATCTATTTTGTAGTTGGCTGAACCCTCAGGAGGGATGTACCGTACGGGTGGAGTTATCGAAAAGCTTTTGTTGTGACTTCTTACACACACTAGAAGGTTTCTGGCAAAAGGACCTCTCCAGGTGGTCTCAGATCCCCGCTTGACGGTATAGCCAGGATGATCCGGCCACAAAAGGCCTACAAGGTATTTACCAGAAGTTTTAACGTTTAGCGGAAATTCGATACTGCTGGCACCTTTTGCCTGATTGTCATCTGTAAGACACTGTACACCGTTCTGCCATTCCGTTCTCCAGTTCCCTTTGAGCTGAACTGCTGGATTTTTCACATCCAGAACTGTTGCAGGTCCAGTATTTCCAGGTCCCTGTAACAGTACTCCTGTGACCTGTACTTTACCAATTGACCCGTCATTATAGATTGTGAGCTTCTGGTTTGGATCATTTGCCACCAGGGATATTGGCTGACTGATAAATTTCATCGCCACTTTATGATCTGTGGACAGAGCAGTGCAGTTGTTTTCATTCACTAAAAACTGGGATTGTCCCTCTCCCTGAGTAGAAACGGTAACATCGCACTCCTTCTGTGAATTCAGACCATCTGCAGCTTTTGCATAGAGACGAAAATCTAATTTGTAGTTAAGCGCGGACATGGATTGATGTGAAGCATAGATTGCTTGAATGAGTTTGTACGATTGCAAGAGCTCATCTGCTGTTGGCGGCCTGAAAAGCATTCTGTCGAATAACAGGGAGATATCATGTTTGTATGCCGCAGATGGGTTAACTGATACCGGAGCAGGCAGGTTATCATTCATTCCAGCAAATGGTCCAGTATGATCGAGATAGGCACGTTCAGCTACATCCTGAGATAGAGGATCAAGTGCAGAGAGGTATTCAGCAGATGGTGTGCTCCTCTCGTTAAAAGAATGTACAAAATCGGCGCCGCCAAACTGGGCGATATTTGCCTGGAACTCGTCTATTCCATTTCTATGCCAACCATCATCAAAAACAGTTTTTATCTTGTTGCGAAGCTGATAGTATGTCAGAAAAGTATTATCGTTACTCTGCTTTGGTATCGGACCATGGTATGGGAGCAATAGAGCAGCAGGAAATGTTTTGGAGGCAATCCCACTCACATGCACAGGTTCTGGCATAAGGATGCTATTACAGAAATCACCAATAGTTGCTACTTGTGCTGAAGATAACTGAGAAAGAGGAGGAGGAGGCATCTGATCGACAGCATGCGGGGAGATATGCATCATCAATCCGCCTGAGCTTTTGGAATTAAAAAAACCTCCAGCAAGCATTAACTGATATGTAGCATTGGGAGTAGATGCGAACTGCAATGAAGAGGAGTTTGCTGAACCATGGCACCTGCTGCATTTATCCTTAAGGATTGGCCAAACTTCAGACGTGAATTTTGCTTCTATCTCTGCAGAGGATGCAGGAGGAAGACCATTCAATCCTTTTGAACCATGAGCAGCTCCCTGAGGAACCAACGCTAAGAGACCAGGAATGAAAATAGCCAAACTTACTGATGTGACTGACAACAATGATCTTTTCATTGAATACAATACCTCGAACTATAAGACACAATAACTCATATAGTAGTTTCAGATATCTACTATATTATAGTAAAATTTCCAGCAAATCTCATGATTTATTTTATGAATTGAGTAAATTTAAGCATATTTCTGATTTTAGTCGCAAAAAACTGTCATTCTAATCTTTTAAAATTTTTATCGAAGCATATATATTGTTTGTTATTTACTACGCTTGTAACCAGTTACTGCTTTCATCACCTGCCGCCGATAGTTGGGCCATGTGTTGCTCCTCCAGGCAATTGCATGGTTAATATCTGCTTCAGACATGATCTGAAGGAGTGCAGGTCGTATTTTGTTCCAGGAAGAACCATATTTTATTCTTGCAATCCAGTATCCAAGTTCAAAATCAAATACATATTCCGGTACCTTTGCACTGGCAAGAGCACTATGTACATAAATTGTGTGGGTATGGGACTGATAGTAAGTGATAGCCTGATGTCGGGGATTGGCAGGATACCATTCTATATTAGGAACAATCGGGGATGGAAACTTAGACAGCAAGTGCGCGAGTTTGCAGTTGAGATAATTTAGATCCCGCATATTGGGCATTGCCAGCCACATCTGCCATAACATGGAGTGAGATTCAGCTCTTTCTTCCTTTGCTGCTTTAAGATCCTTACAATGGGTCTCATAAAAGTCACTCCAGTTTTTTTTGAGCCATACTTCGGATTCATCATACATCACGAGTAGACCTCGTTTTTCCAGCTCCTTTTCAATTGCACGATCAGCATGAGGGAATTTTACTTTCCTTGGAAGTCCTGAACAAAAACCATGGACATAATGCACCATTTCATGCGCCAGTGTAGCATCAATAATCATTTCGGGAACGTCGGGATGAGCGAAAAGCGCATTCAGGCGAATTATAGCCTGTCTGTTTCGTTCTGAAATGGAGCCAAAACGTCTCTGCGCTCTTATACCATATGATAAAACGATAGGGTAGCCCATTCTGACATCTGAAAAATATGTTTTCAACAGCATATTAAATCTATCTACTAACCAGTCCTGATCCCTTACATGAATGGGAACACCCTCAAATGTCATGTTATTTCTTTCTAATAAATTATTAATCTGATGAATTACACGAACTGCCTGATCATATGGAATGTCGTCGCATTAGAAAGCATTTGTGAATGGATTTGACGACTTCAGTGTGGGTCCCATTCAGAAAATTATTTTATAAGGGCGGCAGTTGGTATCGTAGAGACTTTGACCATAACCTGGATCGTCTGAAAATGATCAGAATATAGTACAGTATAGTGATAATTCAGTATCCCGCTCCAGTATGACTGAAGTTTATACCTGATTTTGTGAGTGAATGCAAACTGAACATTCATCGCTCCAGGAACGGTTTGATGTCTAAGAGCACTTTATAATGTTCGCAATATGAAACAGCGTTTCACCTCTTATTAAATCTGCCTTGCTAAAACATTAAAAACTGCTATCTTAGCTCTTCCAGTACTGGAGTTGAGATTTCTGGAACAGTTACTGGAATTGTTTCAAAACGCTGCGAAGGGCCTCTGATGCATGCTCAACAATGGCTTCAACTGGGAGCAAGCCCCCTATCTGCAAGTATGCATTCATATTCTCCTGATTTCTGTAATTTTCCCGAATCACATTCAACTCTTTTGACAGCGAAGGAGGAGAAGGAACCTTTAGTTGGGTTCGGAATGTATCACAGCCGCCAAGAATTTTAGCCGCATGCTCATTCGCACCTATAGAGTGCAAAAGTAGTACGATACACTCTAGCGAATATGTTAGATTAATCCTGTCGCCCATCTTACTACGGGCAGCAAGTGCAGCTAAATGGTGATCGCAAGCGCTGGAGTGGTTACCTAAACTACATTCAGCCCTGCCCAGATTGCATAAAATATGCCACTCAATTGCCAGCTTATGCTCCTTCACAAGTTTATATGCATCGGTTAAAAGGATTTTGCTGGCCAGAAATTTTCCTCTGTCATGAGCCACTAACGCCAGGTTGTTCAGCGATATCGCAGTACTCTGCCAATCATCTGTATTACGCTTAAATTCAAAGCTTTGATGAAAATAGCTCTCTGCATCATCCAGGTTTCCTAAGTGCCAGGCAACCAGTCCCAAATTGTTATATGCCTGCGATTTTCCAACAGCATTGTCATTTCGCTCCCATATTTCAAGAGCATTGTTATAGGCTTCATGGGCATTTTTGTATTCCCCTCTTTCCCATGCCAGCCTTCCTATATGGTTGTGCACCTCTGCCAGAGCACTGGTATCGTCTAGCTGCTTGAAAATTGTGTAGGCAGACATATAGCATTCCATGGCTCTGTCTGCACGTCCCAAACCCTGCTCCATAACACCGGTTGCCAGATAAAGTCTCCCGGATAAAGCATCATCTTTTACGTCCTTAGACTCAAAGCAAGATGTCAGATACTGATGCCCTTCGGAATATGCTCCTGTCACTGACCAAAAGTGCCACATATAATCGCACAGCTTTATTGCCAATTGGGAGTTGGATCTCAATGCCCAGTTGATTGCAGCATTGATATTTCTGGATTCAACCCTTAACTCCTCCAAATTGCCTGCAGAAAGAGTGCCATATAATCCAAAACTATGATGTTCAACAAACTGAAGGCACCATAATGCATGCTGTTGGTTCATCTGCGACCCTGATTCTGGCTGTTCTCTGGCAAATTGAGCAACAGTATCCAGCATTCTGTATCTTATTCTTTTGCCAGATTTCTCCATAAAGACAAGTGAGTGCTGTTCCAGTTCAGATATCAGTTCCAGCATCTCCTGAGAGTCAAGATTACATATTTCTGCCGCGGCATTCAAACTCCAGCCATCATGAAAAGTAGCAAGTTTACATAGCACGTTTTGTAATGTGGAAGTGAGAAGACTGTAGCCATATTCCAGCACGGAACGCAATGTACGGTGTCGCGCTGGTAAATCCTTACGCGTTGAAATTACTGCATCAAGACGGTTTCCCAAGTTATCCAGCATCTGTTTAACTGAAAGGACTCTTATCTGGGCAGCCATCAGCTCGATCGCTAAGGGAATACCTTCTAGTTTCTGCACGAGTTCAACAACATCTGAAAGCTGCGACTGCAGTTCAAAGTGTGGAGATACTTTCATTGCTCTAGCCTCAAACAGTTGAACAGCTGGATGAGATAATTGTGTCTCGTGAGGCGCGGAGTTCAGACTGCGAACGGCTAATGGTTTCACCGTCAGTACCTGTTCGCCACCGCAATTCATCAGCTTTCTGGATGTTGTGATAATGGTGACATCCTGCGTTTGCTGAATGATCTGCGATACAACTGCACTTCCATCAACCTGTTGTTTCGCTCCCAGCAGGTGTTCCATATTATCCAGAACCAGTACACAAGGCGTAGTTCTCAACAACTGAATCACATGCTCTTTTGTGTCCTGTTGTCTGATATTCTGATCATCAATAGCAAACGAGATACCAGCATAAATATCCTCCCAGTGAGAGTAGTCATCCAGAGACACCCACACCAGGGGCAGTCCCAATTCCCTGCTTACCCTCTTACCTATCTCTATAGCCAGCCTTGTTTTGCCAGACCCGCCAATTCCATGGAGTGTCAGAAGCCGTCCTTTTCCCGAGAGAAGAAGGTGTGAGCCTGTATCCAACTCCTGCTCGCGCCCAAAAATTGGCAGATAGACTTCGGGTATAGAAAAGGCACTTGATAACAGACCACTTCCACGAGGTGAGTTTGAGTTTTTCTCCGTTTGCCTTGAATCCGATGCATCATACAAGTTTGTCCGTAACTGAACCAGCTGAACTTCTCTTTTAATCTTTTCTCTCTCTGCAATCACCCACCCCTCTTCACAGCCTTTTAGTAGCTGACCAGAGTAAAGCTTGGATATTTTAATGCACAGTTCGTTAAGCTCAACTGAGGGAGGCATTGCACTGGATTCAGCCAGATATGACAATAACTCGTGTAGATCAGTTTCAACATAGTCGAAGTTAAGTGAAATATGCTTTCTGTCTGCAAGTATGATTAACCCGGCAGGTACTGAAAAGGACTTTAATTCGTGTTTGAGATTTGACAGACACTGCCTGAGGCTGTTTTTCCCCGAATCTGGCCGTACATTTGGCCAAAATAGATCTATCAGATCATCCCGATAGATCTGCTGCCCGGAATGTATTGCCAGATATGCGAGAAGTAACCCATTTTTCTTCTTGCCGAAATGGATTACCGCTTCATCTGAAGTGATGACCTTTAAGACACCAAGCATCTCAATTCTCAATATTTTCTTCAATGCAATGCCTATTGGTTTTTCCTCCTCATACGCCGAACTACAGCACGTATGAAACAACATTATCAGACCAAAGAGCTCACACCTTTCACATTTTAACTCAATTATGGCCGTTCCTGCACACATCTTCTCGATTTTCTTAAGCGGAAGCAATCGCTAGACTTGTTCGTATACTGAATGACGCAAACAGAATATTAACCTTTGACAGCTTGAACGATTGAAGCGACTATTGGCAATTAAAATGCAAATCTATAACAAAATGGAATCTTTTGCAATTTATTGTTAACTATCCGGATTAATTTATGTCTATTATATATATCTAGAATCAACTGCCTGGAAAGGGTGTTCAAACTTCTATGTGGATAGTAAGACTGGCATTGCATCGACCTTACACGTTTATTGTGATGGCGCTCCTTATACTTGTTTTAGGTGTAGTAACGATCGTTCAGATACCTACTGACATCCTTCCCGAAATCAACATTCCTGTGGTAAGTGTTATCTGGTCATATAACGGAATTACTCCGAAAGATATGGCACAAAGAATTGTTACGATCTCGGAGAGAGCAGCCACTACTACTGTTGGCAACATACAGCATATTGAATCTGAGTCGCTGCCAGGAGTTGCCGTTGTTCGATTCTATTTTCAACCAGGAACGAATATCGGAGATGCAATTGCTCAGATTAATGCGATCTCAGAAACCATACTCCGTATCACTCCTCCCGGTACTTCAGCCCCGCTCATCATAAAATATGATGCATCCAGTGTTCCAATTCTTCAGCTGGGCGTTGGCAGTAATGTACTTTCACAGTCAACACTCTATGATCTTGGATTGAACTTCATAAGAACACAGCTGGCAACTGTAAGAGGAGCTTCCATACCGCTGCCTTATGGTGGAAAACCTAAAGAGATAGTGGTAAATCTTGATTTGCCTGCACTACGGGCATATGGCTTGACACCTCAGGATGTGAGCAATGCAATTAATGCCCAAAACCTGGTATCACCGACTGGTGATGTTCGCCTGGGATCCAGAGATGTAAATGTGCTTCTTAACCAGAGCCCTCCAGACATGGCACTCTTCAATCAAATTCCTATCAAAGCTGTTAACGGAGCTGTGGTAACCATAGGAGATGTTGCTAACGTACATTCGGGATCTGCAACACAAACCAATATCGTGAGACAGAATGGAAGACCATCTACCCTGCTCACTATTCTCAAGAATGGCGATGCTTCTACTCTTAGTGTTGTGAGTCAGATTAAGGCAGCACTCCCGGCAGTAAGAGCAACACTGCCGCGATCTGTTAAGCTCGAACCTCTGTTTGATCAGTCAGTATTCGTTCGGGCTGCTGTCAATGATGTTATACAGGAAGGTTTGATAGCTGCATGTCTGACCGCTGCCATGATCCTGTTATTCCTTGGAAGCTGGCGAAGCACATTCATCGTGGCTGTTTCCATTCCGCTGTCTATTCTCAGTTCCATTATTCTCCTGGGTTTTCTGGGTCAGACCCTGAATGTTATGACACTGGGTGGACTTGCTCTGGCTGTGGGTATTCTTGTGGACGATGCAACTGTAACTATCGAAAATATCCACCATAACATTGGGTCAGGAAAATCACTGCAGAAGGCAATTCTTGATGGAGCACAGCAGATTGCAACTCCCACTCTAGTCTCCACACTATGTATCTGCATAGTGTTTGTGGCAGTTGTATTTCTGAATGGACCAGCAAAATTTCTGTTTACTCCCCTTGCACTCGCAGTAGTATTCGCGATGCTGGCATCCTACATTCTTACAAGAACACTTGTTCCGGTGCTAATTCACTATTTACTCAGACATGAGATGCATCTGTATAGAGAGCATGTGGATGGAAGCATGTCTGTCTCAAAGGATTTTGCCTGGCGCATTCACCGAATATTCCAGGTACGGTTTGAAAGATTCAGATCTTGGTATTTCAAACTTCTTACAGGTGCTCTGCACAATCGACCGCTAACAATATCGCTTTTTGGAATATTTTTCCTGCTTTCTTTGGCAGTAATTCCATTCGTCGGGGAAAACTTTTTCCCCAATGTGGATGCTGGACAGTTCAGGTTACATGTGAGAGCACCTGCAGGAACCCGCCTGCAGCAGACATCTGCTATTTTCACCCAGGTTGAAGATACGATAAGAAAAGTGGTTGGTCCCAATCATGTGGGCTTAGTCATCGATAATATTGGCTTGCCTGCATCTGGAATCGACCTTGCCTTTGGCGATAGTGCTACCATTGGACCTTCAGATGGTGAGATACTTGTCTCGCTTAAAGGTAATCACATGCCCACATCTGAGATTCAGTCACGGCTAAGAACAGTACTTCATAATAAATTCCCTCAGGAGATCTTCTTCTTTCAACCTGCAGATATAGTTAACCAGATTCTTAATTTTGGAGTTCCTGCGCCTATTGATGTTCAGGTTGTGGGTAGAAGTCCCGTTAACTACTCTATTGCCCAAAAGATAGCAGCCGCTGTCAAGAAAGTGCCTGGAGCAGTTGATGTGTATGTTAGTCAGGTACTGGATGCACCAGCACTTAAGGTGAATGTGAACAGAACGAAAGCCGCAGAGTTAGGTTTGACTCAGAGTGAAGTTGCTTCCAATATGCTTATCTCCATTTCAGGTTCAGGTCAAACAGCCCCAAACTTTTGGCTGGATCCCAAGAATGGCGTTAACTACCAGGTAGCAGTTTTTGCTCCTACTTATAAAGTAGACAGCCTGCAATCTCTGCTGCATCTGCCAATTGGGGGCGGAGTGAACAGCCAGGAACTGACAAATGTGGCAACCCTTTCTCAAACAGTTACTCCGCAAGTTGTGAGCCACTACAACATTCAGCCCGTCTACGATGTATTTGCCAGCGTGCAGGGCAGGGATCTGGGATCTGTTTCAAGGCAGGTGAATGGCATTCTTGCCCACATGAAAAAAAGCCTTCCCCGGGGAACCTCTCTAGTGGTTAGAGGTCAGGTTCAAAGTATGAATGAGTCGTTCCTGGGGCTTGGAGAAGGTATTGTCTTTGCCATTTTGATTGTCTATCTACTCATGGTTGTTAATTTCCAGTCATGGATCGATCCTCTCATTATCATCTCTGCGCTTCCCGGCGCACTTTGCGGGATTCTGTGGATGCTGTATCTCACGCAGACAACCTTCAGTGTTCCTTCGTTAATGGGATCGATTATGTGTATTGGAGTTGCAACTGCTAACAGTATTCTTGTGGTTACTTTTGCAAATGATAGAAGGCACCTGGGTGACAACGCATTCGAGGCGGCACTAGCAGCTGGTCATACGAGATTACGCCCTGTGATTATGACTGCATTTGCCATGATAATAGGCATGGTGCCCATGGGCATTGGCTTTGGTGCTGGAGGAGAACAGAACGCACCTCTTGGCAGGGCAGTGATTGGAGGTCTGCTGGTTGCAACCTTCACCACCCTCATTTTCGTTCCCGTTGTTTACAGTCTTTTGCGGCAGAAGCAACCACACACTGTAGAAGAAGAGCTATACCAGGAAGAGGAAGAGTCTTCACCGCCAAATATGGCCTAACATGTGAAACCACAATAGAGGAATATCAATTGGAATCATCAGTATCTAAAAACAGAAAAACATCATCAATCCCACTCTGGACGGGTCCACTTGTTTTAATTATAATCCTGCTGGCGCTGTTCATTATTGGAATTATTCCAAGGATGAACCAGCAAAAAGCACTCAGACAATCAACTCTTGCTAATGCATCCAGTCTTCCTGTAGTAACGGTAGGCCATACCATTCGCCCGAATATTGGAGATCTAAATCTTCCGGGCAATATCTCACCAATACAGGCTACATACATTCAGGCTAGCGCTGGAGGATACCTTCTGAAACGCTATGTGGATATTGGCTCGCACGTTACCAGGGGAGAACTATTGGCAACAATTACTGCACCAGATCTAGATAGCCAAACAGCTCAAGCCGCTGCACAAACCGACCAGTCCAGAGCTGTGATTGCACAGTCACAATCTAACCTGGATGAATTAAAAGTTGGTGTGGATGAAGCAAAATCGGGGGTTGCTCATCAGCAGGCAGCACTAAAACAGGCTGATGCACAGTTACAGAGCGTGGAGGCTGCTCAGCTGCAATCTGTGGCCGCCGAAGGTGCTGCCAAGGCAAATCTAGCGGATGCGAAGCAGGTACTCGCCCAGCAGCAGGCAGCCCTCCTTCAAGCCCAGGCAAACAGCAAGCTTGCAGCAGTGACTGCCAAAAGATACACCGAACTAGCCAAAAAAGGCTATTCCTCACAACAACTGGCTGATCAGTACGAGACAGCTGCCCAGAGTGCATCTGCCGGGGTTACATCAGCAGAAGCAGTAGTCGCATCTGCAAAATCGAACATTGAAGCAGTGAGCGAACAGCTCATTTCGGCTAAACAGGCAGAGGCAGCAGCTAAAGCCAACACTGTGGCTGCTAAACAGAATGTGCAGTCGGCAGACGCTCAGTACAAGGCAAGCGTAGAAGCTGTTCAGGCATCCAGAGAGGCAGTCACTGCTGGAATGAAGGGTGTACAGGTTAATCGGGATGCGCTCTCTGCAAATACTGCAAACCTTCAGCACTATGCAGATCTGCAGGGCTTTGAGAGAGTAACAGCACCTTTCACAGGAGTGATTACTGAGCGTGATGTGGATGATGGAGCTTTGATATCGACGGGCAATAGCGGTGGTCAGAGCATTCTATTTCAGGAGGCAAGAACTGACGAGGTAAGAGTTCAGGCGTTTGTTCCTCAAAGCTATATCAGCCTCATTCATCCTGGGCTTCCAGTGGACATCACTGTTCAGGAGATCCCGCATAAGGTTTTCAAAGGTGTCGTATTTCACACCGCTGGTGCATTAGATCCCACGACACGTACATTGCTCACTGAGGTTCATCTTCCAAATCCAGGTGGGATCCTCCAGGCAGGTATGTTCGCAGATATGCATTTTCTGCTTCCTAAAGTTAAAGGCACTCTTCGTATTCCTGAAGGGGCACTCATTTTCGACTCTAAAGGCACGCGCGTTGCTACATTGACAGCAGGAAACAGGGTCCACTATGTACCTGTGGTTGTGGGGCGTGATCTGGGGGAAGAGGTGGAGATTGTTAAGGGCTTAACTGGCAATGAGCTACTTATTACCGATCCTACGGATGGACTGAAAGAGGGCGAAGAGGTGAAGATTGCCTCTTCATCACATGCAGGCTCATAGTAGTTATTCAGTCACTTCTGAATGGAACCTCGTGATAAATGCAATCCTGAAAAAATGCCCTGCACTGTATTGTGCAGGGCATGAGCTTTTAATCAGGATAATCTGGCTTGGCTAAGCTGTAGCTATAACCTGTTTTATTCTGCTATCAAACGCGTTCTGATCTACTATGAACGACTGAAGTGCAGACTCAGTCATGAGTTCATCCAGTGAGCATCGTCCCATCCACTTCTCCGTTTGTGGGATCTTCCCATCTTTTCGTATTGTAAACTGCTCTTCTTTGGTTAGATTGCTGAAGAGTTTGGTCTTATGATGAGCATCAGCCTGAAGAAGATCATATCCTGTAAGATTAACTCCTCCCTGAACCTTTAGCTCAGCGCACATCTTCTTGAAATTCTCATCCACTGTCCAGAGCATTTCAACCATACTTCCATGTGGCCCAGGATTGAGGGTTACAGAGTAGTTTTCGTTAATATGGGATGACAGGCTGGATGGATCGTGATTCGCTTCAAAGAATTCCGCAACAGCTTTTGGTGGGATTGTGTAAACATCTACTCCCGCAAGAGATACCATCTGTTCCGCATTTCTCATGGATGCCGCAATCTGCTTGGTGATGATCTCACTATGTGCCTGACGCAGTTCGATGAGAGCCTGCTGCGATGCGAGAGTTACCTTCTCACCAACATTCTTGCCATCACCCAGTTTGTTGTCTGACACAACAGCGTTCAATCTCCCAAGGAAGATGTTCACATAGTTTGGTCCTGCCAACAGTGCAGCAAGATAGTTTTGTCTTGCCGAAAACCCTAGAGTGAAGTTCACAGGAATACCAAGGGTACGCACTCTGGCAACGGCACAGTAGCCTTCAGGGGTAAGTGGGATTTTGACAATAAATTTCTCAGGATTTACTGCATAGTATCTCTGGGCATATCTCACAGTGTGGTCGATATCGTGTCCAACGGCTGGGTGCAACTCTACACTCACGGTGGCATCAAATGCGCTTACCAGCCTGAGGGCTATGTGACAGTTCACAACAAACACAATATCCAGCACGAGATCTTCGTCTGATATGCCTGGCTCCAGGGCTCGTATTCGCTGCGCCGCAGTTTTAATGTCCTCGTCCATGATGCCAGTTTGAACAACCTGGTTAGCCAATGTGTTGTTTGTGGTGAGAGCAGGCGTCTCTTTACGCCAAAGTTTGGCAGCTTCTTCCAGGTTTCCAGTGTCTAGCCATGGGGTTGTTCCCAGTTCAACCAGTCTGGCAAGAGCCGGATCAGACTTGGGTGCGGGTACCCTCTCAGGGGCATGGGAAATGGTGGAAGCAAGTTCGTGAAGTAAAGCCTCCTTGGGTGTCATATCTGTCAAAATAAACGATGCCATGTTGCAGTATTCTCCTCTAAACTGACCATGCTCTCACCCGCCACTGAACAAGAGCTTAATGTATGGTGTCATCCTGGACCTAATGTGGCTAAATGATCATCTGTAATTATTGGCAGAAAACAGGTAAAAGTACCGTCTCTGCACCTTTTCTCACTAATCTATACGCTAGAAGTGAAAAGATAGCGTCCAGATCCTACCTCAAGAGTGCCGTTCTCTATTACAAGTTCATTATGCTTTGCATTCGTACCCGGAATATAGATTGTGGCGTGGGTATTTGGTGGAACTTCTACCTCCCAGGTGAATGCTCCGTTACCTACGCTCCAGCTGCTCTTGACAGTGCCGTAAAGCGTTTCCAGCTTTGCACTGATGTGGCTCAAGCCACCGCCAGGCTGTGGTGCCATGATGATGTGGTGGTATCCGGGATCCAGCGGGTCAGCATCTATTCCAGCAACAGTTCGATAGAGCCAATCGCCAATTGCCCCATAAGCATAGTGATTGAACGAGTTCATTCCTGGATCCTGATAGCCGTTCTCCTCTGTCCAGCCATCCCAACGTTCCCAAATCGTGGTGGCACCCTTGGTGACAGCGTAGAGCCATGATGGCCAGGTTTTCTGATTTAGCAGTGCATACGCTGTATCCAGATGACCAGTACTAGTGAGCGCGTCGTTCAGGTATGAAGATCCAACAAATCCAGCCGACAGGTGCATTCCCCTAGACTCGATATCTTTTACAAGAGCATCACTCACAACACTCCTCATCTCAGCTGGACACAGATGAAAATGGAGGGTTAGGATGCAGCCAGTCTGAGATGTGAGCGCCTCTGGTGATTCTCCAGAAAGGAATTTTTCCACATATGCTGATTTCACTCTTTCATGCTCAGCTTTATATTTCTCCGCATCTTCATGTTTGCCAATGGCTAGGGCCATTTCGCTCATAAGTTGCAAGCAGTAGGCAAAAAATGCCGTTCCGATAAGATCTTCTGGTGTGTATGCATTAATCGAGAGCCAGTCACCAAATCCACGCCATCCTCCCCTATCCCTGTCCACTCGGATAAGGTTGGGGGCAGCGTCGACCATAGACTGAATAAAACGAGCCATACTTTCATACCGATCACTAACCTGGCGCTTGTCTGCGTAACAGAGATGAATGATGTATGGACATATCACACCTGCATCCGCCCATGCTGGTCCTCCATCGGCATCTGTAGGATTGGGTGAGGCAAGAGGAGCATACATCGGGTATTCACCCTTGCTGGACTGCGAGTCCTCTACTGTCTGCAGCCATCTGTTGAAGAAACCCGCAAC